>NZ_AKJX01000134.1 GCF_000276605.1 Acidovorax sp. CF316
CGCAATCTGGGAGGGGGACGCCCCCAGCGCGGCGGGGCGGCCCTTGCGCGGGGGCACTGGCCTGGGCCGCGCCAGTTTCGTGTGTCGCGGGCAGTACGGCACAAGGTGGAAAGTTGAGGCACAACCCATGCAGGAACATTTTCTTGAAACGGTGCGCGGCTGGGTGCGTGAAGCAGGGCACATCGCTGTGCTCACCGGTGCGGGCGTGAGCGCCGAATCGGGCGTGCCCACCTTCCGCGATGCGCAGACGGGCTACTGGGCCCAGTTCCGTGCCGAGGACATGGCCACCGAGGCCGGCTTTCGTGCCCACCCGGAGCAGGTCTGGGACTGGTACCAACACCGGCGCCAGCTCATGGACGGCGTGCAGCCCAATGCCGGGCACCAGGCGCTGGCGCAGTTCCAGGCGGCCCACCCGGGCCGGCTCACGCTGATCACCCAGAACGTCGACGGCCTGCACCAGCGCGCGGGCAGCACGGGCGTGCTGTGCCTGCACGGCGACCTGTTCGCCAACCGCTGGCTCGACACCCCGCGCAACTGCTGCCACATCGACGATGCGGTGGCCGGCCGGCCCCCGACCTGCGAGCGCTGCGGCAACCAGCTGCGCCCCGGCGTGGTCTGGTTTGGCGAAATGCTGCCGCTGGCCGTGTTCGAGGCCGCAGAGCGGGCGGCGCAGGCGTGCGATCTGATGCTGGTGGTCGGCACCGCCGGTGCGGTCTACCCCGCCGCGGGCCTGGCCCACCAGGCGCGCTCGGCCAGTGCCCGGGTGGTGGTGCTCAACCCGAACCCGAGCGAGCTCGACGGCACTGCCGATGCCGTGCTACGCGGTACCTCGGCCGCCTTGCTGCCGCAGCTGCTGGCGGCCTGAGCGCCAAGCCTACTTGAGGGGCGTGCCCCAAAATTGTGCGCTTTGCGCGACAGACTGTCGCACACCGGACAAGTTGCAGGCCCTGGCACCGGTAGCCTGCGCCCCTTTGCACACATCCGGGCATTTTTCACACCATGAGCCGTCGTCACTTTCTTTTGCGCGCCACCCAAGTGGCTGCGGCCACCAGCCTGCCCGCGTGGGCTTCGTCGGCCATTGCGGCCGAAGAGGCCCTGTCTTCCAGGCACATCAACCTGGGCTGCTCCATCGCCCTGACCGGCCCCCTGGGCCAGGCCGGCATCGAGCAGGTGGCAGGCATGAAGGCGGCCTTTGCCGAAGTGAACCAGGCCGGCGGCGTGCACGGCCGTGAGATCCGCATGGATGCCAAGGACGATGCCTACGTTGCCAGCCGCACCCTGCAGAACGTCACGCAGATGCTGGAGGCGCAGTCCATCTTCGCACTGATCTCGCCCCTGGGCACGGCCAACACGGCGGCCATCCTGCCTCTGATCGAAGGCAAGGGCATCCCCACCGTGGGCCCCATCACGGGCGCGCCCTCGCTGCGCTCGGCTGAGCAGCGCAATGTGTTCTTCGTGCGCCCGAGCTACCGCGACGAAACCCAGCGCCTGGTCAAGCAGGTGGTGGAGATGGGCCTCAAGCGCATTTCCGTGGTCTACCTGGACAACCCCTTCGGCAAGGAAGTGCTCAAGGACATGTCGCGCGCGCTCGACGAGATCAAGGTCGAACGCGCTGGCGAATTCGCGCTGGCCGTGGATGGCAAGAACGGTGCCGAGCTGGCCGACAAGGTGGCCGCCGAGCGCCCGGGCGCCGTGCTGCTGGCCACCACCGGCACGGCCAACACGGCCTTCGTGCTGCCCTTTCGTGCCAAGGCGGCTGGCGTGCCGCTGGCCGGCCTGTCGGTCACGGTGATCTCCTCGGAGCTGCCCAAGCTGGCCGCCGCCACACGCGGCATGGCGCTGGTGCAGGTGTTCCCGGATGCCAACTCGCAGAAATCGGTGGTGGTGCGCAAGTTCCAGAGCACCATGAAAACCACCAACAGCAATGCTGCCTTCTTCAACAGCGGCAGCGCCCTGGAGGGCTGGGTGAATGCCCAGATCATGATCGAAGGCCTCAAGAACGCAGGCAAGGAGCTCACGCGCGACCGGCTGCGCACCGGCCTGGCCGGCATCCGCTCGCTTTCGTTCGGCGACTTCAACGTGGGCTTTGGCGGCAAGGCACCCTACGTGGGCTCGGACTCGATCTACCTGGCCATCTACGCCGAAAACGCTCGCCGCCTGAGCTGAGCCTCTACGGGGCGCCTTTCGCGCTTCCCAATGCTCTGAGCGCGTGCCGCCGCTCCACCAGCAGGCCGGAGTTGCCGCAAGGGTCCACGAAGTAGCGGTGGTTGCGGTCGCGCGAGAGGAACAGCAGGTAGCGCCCACCCACCTCCATGGGAAAGCGCGAACTCGTGTTCTCGCTGTACAGCGCCAGGCCTGGCGGCATGTGGCCGCGCACGCTGCGCAGCACCTTGAGCACATACAGCGTGGCCGTGACGCCGTCCGGGTCCGCGGGGTCCTCGTGCAGCGGCTCTGCCTGCCCGACCTCGGCCACCACCACGCCCGAGGCCGTGGCGGCTTCCTGCGCCACGGTGGGCGCGCGCCCGTCCAGGCACAGCGCCATGGCCGGTGGCAGGGCCATGCACAGGGGCAGCAGTGCGGCGCAGGCCGTCTTCGCGGGCCGGATCATTCGGGCAGGTCCCCCCAGTAGGGCTCCAGATACTCCTCCAGAAATTCGAGAAAGCTGTCCGCAATGGGTTCCACGGAACCCGTGCTCTGGTGGTAGAACAGCACCACCGGGTTCTCGCCATCCTGCACGCGCGAGGTGTCCAGGCAGAAGGGCTCGTTGTCGTCCTCGCTGCGCTGGATGACGACCAGGTGGGCCGGCAGGGGTGCAGCCCAGCCTTGGCGGTAGCGCAGGGTGTCGCCATGCACGGTACCCAGGCCGCCCAGCGGTTCATGCGCCGGGATGGTGGAGATGCTCAGGGTGTCCAGTCCGCCGCCGCCGGTCTGCACAATGAAGTCGCGGAACGAGCCGCTGATGCGCACGCCCAGCGCCTGCTCCAATTCGGCGATGGCTGCTTGCGAGCTGGCGCCTGCCCATTGCACGCTGTACTCGCCCTCCGACTGCTGTGCCACCTGGTCCACGCGCGCGATCAGTGCATTCAGGCGTTCCTGGTGGTTCATGGGGTTGGAGCGGGGTTCTGGTTGATGAAATCGTCCACGGCGGCCTTGGCCTGCTGCAAGGTGCTGCCATGGGCCTGCTGGTGGGCGCGCAATGCCGCCAGCTTGCCGCCGGGCTTGCGTGCAAGCGCGCGCCAGTCGGGCGGCGCCTTGGCTGCCAGCAAGGCCTTGCTGCGCGCCATGGCGGGCGCACATTCCCAGCGCGCGGTGATCGGGAGTGCTGGAACATCGGGTGGGCAGAAGCGGCCCAGTGCTTCGTACAAAGCACTCTGCGATACCAAGGAGAGCACCGTGCGCGGTGGGCTGCGCGGGCCATCGCGCACCTCGCGCAGCAGGGGCTGCGCACGGCTGAGCGCGCGCAGCCAGGCGCCGGTCGTCGCATCCATGCCGGCGGCCACCTGGTCCACGTCGCTGCGCACCACCTGGCAGGCCTGTTCGGCGCTGAAACCGTCCTCGCCGGTCCAGTCGCTGAGGTCGGCCAGGGCCTGCAGCAGCTGCACGCAGGCGAAATCCTGGAACGAGCGGTACCCCACTTCGCTCACACCGCTGTCGTGCCGCACCAGGGCCACGCCGGGCTGCAAAGCGCCATCGATGGGCACCAGGCACCATGCATCGCCGGCACCGGTTTCGGCAAAGGGCAGCAGGCGCTGGCCATTCTGGTATGCGGGGTTCAGCCATTCCCCGGCGGTGGTGCTCACGCCCGGGGCATCCAGCCATTCGAAGTCACGGCAGCTGATCAGCGGTGGCGGCGCGCTCAGGCAGCGTTCCCTCCAGGTGCTGGCCCAGTCGGGGCGATAGACCGTGGCCCCACCCGCCACCAGGTGCCGCAGCAAGGGCGGCAGGGCGATGCCGGTGTCCGCAGACACCGCTTCGAGGGCCTGCAGCACGCTCACAGGTACCACCTCCATGCCTGCAGCATGCGCTCTGCGCTGGCATCGCTGCCCGTGAAGGCCGCGAGCGCTTGCGCCACCTGTGCGCGGCTTTCGGGCTTGAGTGCAAAGGTCTCGTCCAGTGCCTCGTCGCCCAGTGCGGCCAGGGCATTGGCCACCGTGGCGATGGCGCCCAGGGCGGTGGGCAGGTCGTCGGCGAACCGGCTCGGGTCGTTGAAGTGCCCCCGGCCCGCCATGTCGAACCAGACGCTGCCATCGTTGCGGTCCAGGATGAACGGGTTGGCGCCTTCCTGTGCAATCACCAGCCAGTGGCCCGGCCAGCCCGGGATCGGGTTGTCGGGGTTGCGCGACCAGGCATAGCCGTCCTGCCGCGCCCAGAGCTTGTGCAGCGGCGGCATGTCCACCGGGTTGCCCCCCGCGTTGATGGTCAGGCCCACCGGGCCCACCGACGCATGCCAGGTTTCGCCCCAGGGGCCCAGCTCGCGGTAGAAGGCCTCCACGATGGCGGGCAGGGGAAAGGGTCCCTGCCAGTCGCTGGCGGGCTGGGGTTGCAGGCGGCCCCAGGGGGCGAGCAAGGGGCGCAGGCGGTCGAAAGGCAGCATGCTCACTCCGAATGCACGTCGGTGAAGGCGCCATGGGTGGCGTTGATGTGCACCAGCTGGCTGGGCTCCCAGGGAATCTCGTAGCCCACCGAGCAGGTGCTTTCTGCGGCGCCCAGGCCGGGGTCGGGATGCACTTCGATGAAGCAGGGCGTCAGAAAGCCCCACAGGGTGCTTGCGTCGAGGCGGACCCCGGGCGGCACCACCCCGCATTCGAGGAGGAAGGCCACCAGGGCCGGGGTGGCCTCGTCGCGGACCTGCCGGGCATTGGCGGCCAGGCGCGCAAAGGCCTCGGTCTGGGTTGGCGTCGGTCCATCCCTGGTGCCATGCACACGCAGGGCAAAGCCGTCGCCCAGGTGGGGAATGCCGATCTCGCCTTCCCAGACCTTGGATTGGCCCTCGGCGCACAGGGCACCGAAAACGACGGTCTGCAGGCGGCGGGTGAACAGGCCCATGGGGATCTCCGTGCTGGGTGGGATGGGCGCCAATGTAGCCTGACTGGCAGGGGGCGGGAACGCCCGGTGCCGCAGTACCGGCAGGGGATACCGGCCGTGCCGCCGGGGCATACCGCTGGCCGTGGCCACACCGGCCGGGGAATATTTGGCTTGGAGTTTGCCTGGCGCATGCCTAAGATGTTCCAAAGGGGAGGCGGGACCCGGATGGGCGTGTGAGCGACGGCGAAGCCCCACCACGATGAGGGGCGGTATGGCATCTGATTTCTCCGGGGCCCACTGGGAGCAGAACCCCGACGCGCTGCTGGTCATCGCGCCGGACGGCACGGTACTGCACTGGAACCCTGCCGCAGAGGCCACCTTCGGCTACACCGAGGCCGAAGCTCGGGGGCGCCGCCTCGTTCAGCTGATCGTGCCGCCGGACCAGGTGCAGGACGAGGAATCGATCTGCGCCAAGGCCCTGCAGTCCGGGCTTGCCGTGCACGAGTCGGTGCGCCAGCGCAAGGATGGCTCGCTGGTCCATGTGAATGTATCCACCCGGGCGGTTTTCGGCGCCGATGGCCGGCTGGACTATTTCCTGTCGAGCAAGAAGGATGTCACCCAGCTCAAGGTGCTGCGCGATGCCAAGCTGGTCGAGGCGCGCTTTCGCGACCTGCTCGAGTCCACGCCCGATGCCATCGTGATGGTGAATGCGACCGGGCGCATCGTGCTCGTGAACTCGCAGGCCGAGCGCGTGTTCGGCTACCCCCGCGGCCAGTTGCTGGGGCAGGCCATCGAAGTGCTGCTGCCCCAGCGCTACCGCAACGCCCACCTGGGGCACCGCAGCGGCTTCTTCGCGCAGCCGCGCACCCGCACCATGGGTGCGGGCCTGGAGCTGTACGGTGTGCGCAGCGATGGCAGCGAGTTTCCGGTGGAAATCAGCCTGAGTCCGCTGGAAACGGAAGAGGGCACCATGGTGATGAGCGCCATCCGCAACATCACCGCGCGCAAGAAGGCCGACCAGAAGTTCCGTGACCTGCTCGAATCGGCGCCCGATGCGATGGTGATCGTGGATCGGGACGGGCACATCGTGCTGGTCAACTCCCAGGCGGTGAAGCTGTTCGGCTGGGCGCGCGAGGAGCTGCTGGGCCGGCAGATCGAGCTCTTGGTGCCGGTGCGCCACCGCAGCCAGCACCCGCACCACCGCGGCGGTTTCTTCGCCGAGCCGCGCACGCGCTCCATGGGGGCGGGCCTGGACCTGTACGGGCTGCGCAAGGACGGTACGGAGTTCCCGGTCGAGATCAGCCTGAGCCCGCTGGAGACCGAGGAGGGGCTGTTCGTCTCCAGCGCCATCCGCGACGTGACCGAGCGCAAGCGCTTCGAGCAGGCGCTGCGCGACAAGAACCTGGAGCTGGAGAACGCCGCGCGCGTGAAGGACCGGTTCCTGGCCAGCATGTCGCATGAGCTGCGCACGCCGCTCAACGCCATCATCGGTTTCACGGGCACCCTGCTCATGCGCCTGCCGGGCCCCCTCAACACCGAGCAGGAGAAGCAGCTGCGCATCGTGCAGACCGGTGCGCGCCACCTGCTGTCGCTGATCAATGACCTGCTCGATGTGGCCAAGCTCGGCGACGGCAGCCACAGCCTGCAACTGGAGGCGATGGATTGCCGCGCGGTGGTGGAGGAGGTGGCCGCCACCCTGGGCCCGGACGCGCAGCGCAAGGGTCTGGCCTTTCTGGTGAGCGTGCCCGGGCAGGCGGTGCTGGCGCGCACCGACCGGCGCGCACTCACCCAGGTGGCCATCAACCTCGTGGGCAATGCCATCAAGTTCACGGGCCAGGGGCGCGTGCTGGTGCAGCTTGATGCGCCAGACCCGGCGAGCCAGCGGCTGAGCCTGCGCGTGCAGGACACGGGCCCCGGCATTCCGCTCGCGGACCAGGCGCGGCTGTTCGAGCCCTTCTCCCGCGTGGAGGGCGCCGCACGGCGCCAGGAAGGCTCTGGCCTGGGCCTGCACCTGAGCCGCAAGCTCGCCCAGGCGCTGGGCGGCGACATCACCCTGCACAGCCAGCCTGGCGAGGGCAGTACCTTCATCCTGGATCTGCCGGGGGCGCCGCCCTCCGAAGTGGAGAGCTAAGCCATGCTTGCCCGCATTCTGGTCATCGAAGACGACGAAGCCAGCCGCATGCTGCTGACCTACCTGCTGGAGGCCGATGGTTACCATGTCTACAGCGCATCTGATGGCCGCGAGGGCGTGCGCGCCGCGCTGGAGCACGGGCCCGACCTGATCCTGTCGGACCTGCAGATGCCGGTCATGGACGGCTACGAGGTGGCCCGGCGGCTGCATGCCGACCCCGGCTGGCGCAGGGCCCCGCTGGTCGCGGTGACGGCTTTTTCCATGCCCGGCGACCGGGAGAAGGCGCTGGAGATCGGCTTCCAGGACCATATTTCCAAGCCCATCGATCCCGAGCGCTTCGTGCGCCAGGTCGAGGCCTATCTCGCGCCGGCACTGCGGGCGGGTTCCCCGCCGAGGTGATGACACAAGGAGGGCTGCAGCCATGGCAAAGATCCTCATCGTGGACGACCAGGCCCCCAACCGGGCGCTGATCGTCACGCTCGTCCACCACGCGGGGCATGAGGCCCTGGAGGCCGTGGACGGTGCGGATGCGCTGCAACTGGTGCGCACCGAGCGGCCGGCGCTGGTGATCTCGGACATCCTCATGCCGACCATGGATGGCTACGAATTCGTGCGCCAGCTGCGCGCCGATCCCGCGCTGGCGGCCACCCGCGTCATCTTCTACAGTGCCCACTACCAGGGGGAGGATGCTCGCAGCCTGGCGCTGGCCGGAGGCGTTTCGGAGGTGCTGGTCAAGCCCTGCGAGCCGCAGGACATCCTGCGCGCCATCGAGCGCACGCTGGCCCAGTCGGCACAAGGCACCGATGGCGTGCACCCAGTGCCTGAGCCGGCATTCCGCTCCCAGCACCTGCGCCTGGTGACCGACAAGCTGCGGGGCAACGTGGTGGAGCTCGAGGCCACCAACCGCCGGCTGGCCGCGCTCACCGAACTCAACCTGCAACTGGCGTCCGAGCGCGACCCTGCCATGCTGCTCAACAAGGTCTGCTCCGGGGCGCGTGAACTCATCGGCGCGCAGTACGCCGTGCTGTGCGCCGTGCGCAAGCCGGGCGACGCCTCGCTGGTGTGCACCAGCGGCATCGACCCGTTGCTGGCGCGCTCGCTGCCCGCGCCCGACGCCTCGTCGGGCCTGCTGGGGCGGCTGCAGAAGGAGCGCCGCTCGCAGCGGTTGCTCAACCCCGGCGGTGACCCCACCATGGCGGGCCTGCCGACCGGCTACCCGCCGCTGTACTGCGCACTGGAGGCCCCGGTCGCCTCGCTGGCCTCGTCCTACGGCTGGATCTGCCTGGCCAACAAGGAGGGGGGCGACCACTTCAGTGCCGAGGACGAGCGCATCCTGTCCATCCTCGCGGCACAGGTCGGGCGCATCTATGAAAACGGCAGCCTCTACCTGGAAGTACAGCGCCATGCCGAGCAACTGCACATCGAGGTGATCGAGCGGCGCCGGGCGCTGGAGGAGCTGCGCGCCAGCGAGGCCGGGCTGCACCGGGCCCAGCTGCTAGCCAGGATCACCCACATCATCAGCGGTCCCGGCGGCCAGTTCGAGAGCTGGCCCGCCACCCTGGCCCAGATGCTGCGGCGCGACCCGAACACCATGCCGGCCTCGGCCAGGGAATGGATCACCATGGTGTATGCCGACGACCGCGCGCTGGTGCGCAGCATGGCACTGCAGGCGGTGCGCGAGGGCGTGCGCATGGACTTTACCTACCGCCTGTGGCGCGCCGATGGGGCCCTGTTGCACCTGCGCCAGGTGATGGAGCCGCTGCCCGGCGAAGGCGCCGCTCCCGACGGCCTGCGCTGGTTCAACACCATCCAGGATGTCACGGCACAAAAGCGGGCCGAGGAGGCGCTGCGCGAAAGCGACCGGCGCTTCAACGAGCTGCTCGACAAGGTCGAGATGGCCTCGCTGATGCTCGACCGCAATGGCTGCGTCACCTACTGCAACGACTGCCTGCTGCGCCTGTCGGGCTGGGAACGCGGCGAGATCTTCGGGCGCAACTGGTTCGAGCTGTTCCTGCCGCCGGGCATGGACGGCATGCAGCGCGTCTTCGAGGACATGCTGGCCGACCGGCCGGCCACCTGGCACTTCGAGCAGGAAATCCTCACGCGCTCGGGTGGGCGCCGGCTGGTGTACTGGAACAACACCGTGCTGCGCTCCGTCGATGGCGAGGCCATCGGCATTGCCTGCCTGGGCGAGGACATCACCGAGCGGCGCGAGGCCGAGCACAAGATCAAGCGCCTGAACCGCGTCTACGCGGTGCTCAGTGGCATCAGCACGCTGCTGGTGCGCATGCGCAACCGCCAGGAGCTGTTTGCCCAGTCCTGCGACATCGCGGTGCGGCACGGGCAGTTCCGCATGGCCTGGATCGGTCGGGTGGACCGCGCGGCGCAGCAGGTGATCCCGATGGCGATCTCCGGCTCGGACCCGGACTTCTTCGACGACCTCGCCGGCCGCCTCTCGTATGCCGACGAGCCCTCGGGTGTCTACAGCCTGACGGCCACGGTGGTGCGCGAAAAGCGCGCGCTGGTCTGCGACCGCATCGAGGGCGACCCGCGGGTGCTGCTGCCGGCCAGGCTGCGGGCCCGTTCGGTGGCCTCGATGGCGGTGCTGCCCCTGATGGTGGCGCACGAGGTGGTGGGGGTGATGGCGCTGTTCTCCGACGAGGCCAGCTTCTTCGATGCCACCGAGATGAAGCTCTTGGGCGAGCTGGCGGGCGACATCAGTTTCGCGCTCGACCACCTCGAAAAGTCCGACCGCCTGAACTACCTGGCCTACTACGACGACATCACCACCTTGCCCAACCGCACGCTGTTTCTGGACCGGGTGAACCAGCACATGCGCGCGCGCGAAGGCCACAAGCCGCATGCCTCGCCCTTCCTGGGGGTGGCGCTGATCGACGTGAACCGCTTTCGCATCGTCAACGACACGCTGGGGCGCTCCCTGGGCGATGAACTGCTCAAGCTGGTGGCGCAGCGCCTGCAGCTGCATGCCTCCGCCATGGACATGCTGGCGCGCATTGGCGTCAACAGCTTTGGCGTGGCCGTGTGCGAGGCGCGCGATGCGAGCGCGGTGGCCATGGCCGTGGACCACCTGATGCGGGCCTGCTTCGACGAGCCCTTCCAGCTGGGCCAGCAGGAGCTGCGCATCACCGCCAAGGCGGGCGTCGCCCTGTTCCCCATGGATGGCGGCGATGCCGAGGGGCTGCTGCGCAATGCCGAGGCGGCGCTCAAGAAGGCCAAGGCCTCGGCCGACGCGCTGATGTTCTACACCTCGGAGATGAACCTGCGCGTGGCCGAGGCGCTGAGCCTGGAGAACCACCTGCGCGAAGCGCTGGAGCGCGGTGAATTCGTGCTGCACTACCAGCCCAAGCTGCACCTGGCCAGCGGCGAGGTGACCGGTGCCGAGGCCCTGATCCGCTGGAACGACCCGCGCCGCGGCCTGGTGCCACCGGGGCAGTTCATCCCCATCCTCGAAGAGACCGGCCTGATCTACGATGTGGGCCGCTGGGCCCTGGGCCAGGCCCTGGCCGACAACCTGCGCTGGCGCGCCGCAGGCCTGGCGCCGATACGGGTGGCGGTGAACGTCTCGTTCCTGCAACTGCGCCACCGGGCCTTCATCGAGCAGGTGCGCGCGGCCGTGGCGCACGATCCGCAGGCCGCTTCCGGGCTCGAACTGGAGATCACCGAGAGCATGGTGATGGACGATGTGGAGCACAGCACCCGGAGCCTGCACGCCATCCGCGAGATGGGCATCACCGTGGCCATGGACGACTTCGGTACCGGCTTTTCGTCGCTGAGCTACCTGGCGCGGCTGCCGCTCGACACGCTCAAGATCGACCGATCCTTCATCCAGCACATCGCCGCAGGAGCCAAAGGCAGCGCGCTGGTGTCCACCATCATCAACCTGGGTCACTCGCTGGGGCTCAAGGTGGTGGCCGAAGGGGTGGAGACCGAGGAGCAGTCCGGCCTGCTGGCACTGCTCGGCTGCGACGAGATCCAGGGCTTCCTATACAGCCGGCCCGTGCCGGCGGAGGTTTTCGAGCGGCAGTTCCTGCGCAGCCTGCAGCCCGACGCACCTGCCCTATGATTTGGGGCTCAGCATTTGCATGCCAGGTCCCCCGGGCCCGGCATATATGACAGCCCATGGGCGAAGAACACGACCACCAGCTACCACCTCCCGCAGACGAACAGACGCGCCGCGTGCTGCGTACGAACACCCTGGCCATCCTCGCCTTCTGGCTGGTGGTCATGGGGGTTTTGTATTTCGGCATGAAGCAGTTCATGGCGCCGCGCGGCGCCACGGTCACCTCCAGCGGTTCGCTGGTGATACCGCGCCACAGCGACGGCCACTTCCGCGTGGCGGGCACGGTCAACGGCGTACCGGTGAACTTCATGGTGGACACCGGCGCCAGCCTGATCGCGGTGACCGACGAGGTGGCGAAGAAGGCCGGCCTCACGGGCGGCGTGCCCACCACCTTCCGCACGGCCAACGGCAACCGCGAGGGGCGGGTCTCGGTCTCCGAATCCATCACCGCGCGCAACCTCGCGGTGTCGGGCCTGCGCGTGGGCACGGGCTACACCGGCGAGAGCGAGGACGATGCGCTGCTCGGCCAGAACTTCCTGCGCCAGTTCGACGTGGAGATCAAGCGCGACTCCATGGTGCTCAACCCCCGCGGGGGCTGAGCGTTCCAGCACACGGCACCGGCACGCCGGTGCCAGGCAGGCATCAGCCCTTCTTCTGCACCGACTTGATGATGCTCGAGAAATCGAGCGCGCCATGGCCCGCCAGGCTGTGCGCCGCGTACAGGTTGCGCGCCAGGCCACCCAGGGGCGTGGCGGCCTTCACGGCGGCGGCGTTCTCCTGCGCCAGGCCCAGGTCCTTGAGCATCAGGTCGGTGCCGAAGCCGCCGGCGTAGCCCTTGCTCGCGGGCGCGGTCTCCATCACGCCGGGCATGGGGTTGTACTTTTCCAGCGCCCAGTTGCCGCCCGAGCTGCGGCGCATGATCTCCGACAGCACCTTGGGGTCCAGGCCATTGGCCACGCCCAGGGCAATCGCCTCGCTGGTGCCGGCCATCAGGATGCCCAGCAGCATGTTGTTGCAGATCTTGGCGGTCTGGCCCGCGCCCACGCCACCGGCGTGGAAGATGTTGGCGCCCATCTTCTCAAGCACCGGGCGCGCGCGCTCCAGGTCGGCGGTGTCGCCACCGACCATGAAGGTCAGCGTGCCGGCAATGGCGCCGCCCGTGCCGCCCGATACCGGCGCATCGATGAAGGCCACGCCCCGGGCCTTGGCGGCTTCGGCCACCTTGCGCGAGGTGGCGGCAGCGATGGTCGAGCAGTCGATCACCAGCGTGCCGGCCGGCAGCTGGGCCAGCAGTTCGCCCTGGCCCAGGAACAGGCTGTCCACATGCTGGCTGGCGGGCAACATGCTGATGACGACCTCGGCGCCCTGCACGGCGGCATGGGCATCTGCCGCCACGGCCACGCCGTCGGTGGCCAGCTTGTCGCGCGCGGGCTGCGAAAGGTCGAACGCGCGCACTTCGTGGCCCGCCTTGTGCAGGTTCACGGCCATGGGGCCGCCCATGTTGCCGAGGCCGATGAATGCAATCTTCATGGTGCTATCTCCTGGGTGTCGTTGTTGGTGATGGGATGGATGTCTGTATGGATCAGTCGGTGGCGATATCGGCACCCCGGCCGGCGAGTTCCTCGCGCAGCACCGAGCGGTGGCAGCGCGCCTCGTTCTCGCAGTAGCAGCCGAGCGACATGGCGCCGTGGTGCGACAGGGTGGCCAAAAGGTCCAGCGTGCGGCTGGCCTCGGGCTGGGCCAGTTCCTTGCGGAAATGCTTCACGAAGGCCTGCCACTCCTTGTCGCTGTGCGCCTGCTGGCCCTGGGCCATGAGCTCGGCGCTGGGCGAGAGCAGCGGGTACCACACGTCGTACCAGTTCTGGCTGGCGAACTCGGCCTTGGGCACGCCGCGCGGTGGGCGGCGCACGCTGCCGATGCGGGTGCCTTCACCGGGGACGCGCGGGGTGCCGAGGCGGACGATGCGAAGGGGCATGGTGGTGGCTTCCTGGGCAATGGAGGGGGTCAGTCGTCGGCCTCGAAGATGCTGTGGCGCTTGGCCGCGGGCTTCTTCTTCGTGGCGGGGCTTTTCTTCGCGGCCGTCTTTGCCGCAGCAGGCTTGCGTTTGGGCGTGGCCTTGGCCCGCGGGTTGTAGGCCAGGGCTTCCTGCACCCAGAAGTTCCACTGCGCGCGCGTGGCATAGCCGTTGGGCTCGATCCAGAAATAGCCCTTCATGCCTCCGCCCGGCGAGAGCTCGCGCGTGTTCTGCATCTCCTGGAACTCTTCGTGCCGCTCGGGCGGCAGGCGCACCAGCAGGTCGTCGTTCTTCACGGCGATGCACACCTTGCCGTCCACGAAGAAGGCGTGGCTGCCGAACAGGTTGCGTTCCTCCACGTCGCTGCGCACCTCCAGCGCGGTGCGCACGGCGTCGATCAGGTGCAGGGTCTCGTCGGAGAGCGGGCGGGCGGGCATGGTGTGGTGGGTGCAGGCTCAGCGGATCACGTCCGGTGCGTCGCCATCGAGCATGCGGCGCGCAATGATCACGCGCATGATCTCGTTCGTGCCTTCCAGGATCTGGTGCACGCGCGCATCGCGCAGCAGGCGCTCCAGCGGGTACTCGCGGATGTAGCCGTAGCCGCCATGCAGCTGCAGCGCCTCGTTGCAGACCGTGAAGCCCGCATCGGTGGCGAAGCGCTTGGCCATGGCGCAGTAGGTGCTCGCATTCGGGTCGCCGGCGTCGAGCTTGCTCGCGGCCATGCGCACCATCTGGCGCGCGGCCACCAGCTCGGTGGCCATGTCGGCCAGCTTGAACTGCAGCGCCTGGAAGCTCGCGATCGGCTTGCCGAACTGCTTGCGGTCGTGCATGTACTGCTGGGCCTGGGTGAGCGCACCCTGGGCCGCGCCCACCGAGCAGGTGGCGATGTTGATGCGCCCACCGTCCAGGCCCTTCATCGCGATCTTGAAACCCTCGCCCTCGCGGCCGAGCAGGTGGTCGGCCGGGATGCGCACGTTGTCGAAGCTGATGGTGCGCGTGGGCTGGCTGTTCCAGCCCATCTTCTCTTCCTTCTTGCCGTAGCTGATGCCCGGCGCATCGGCCGGCACCGCAAAGGCCGAGATGCCGCCCGCGCCCGAGGCCGCGTCCCCCGTGCGCGCCATGAGCACCAGCACGTCGGTGGCGCCAGCGCCCGAGATGAAGGCCTTGGAGCCGTTGATCACGTACTCGTGCCCCACCAGTTCCGCCCGGGTCTTGAGCGAGGCCGCGTCCGAGCCCGCGCCCGGTTCGGTCAGGCAGTAGGAGGCGAGCTTCTCGCCCGTGGTGAGCAGCGGCCCCCAATGGTCGCGCACGGCCGGGGTGGCCCAGGTGCCCAGCATCCAGGTGGCCATGTTGTGGATGGTGATGAAGGCCGTCGTGGACGGGTCCACGGCCGCCATTTCCTCGAAGACCAGCGTGGCATCGAGCCGGGGCAGGGCCAGGCCGCCTGCAGCCTCGGGCGCGTACAGGCCGCAAAAGCCCAGTTCGCCGGCCTTGGCAATCGCCTCCTTGGGGAAGATGCCTTCGGCGTCCCAGTGCGCGGCATGCGGCGCGAACTCGGCCCGCGCAAAGTCGCGGGCCGTCTGGGCGAAGGCGCGTTGTTCTTCGGAGAGCTCGAAGTCCATGTCTCTGTGATCCTTGTTGTTCTGTGGGTGCCTCAGGGCTTGGCCGGGCTGTCCATCGAGAGCCAGCGCATCAGGCCCTTGCGGCGCTCCTGCGTTTCGCGGGTCAGGCACTCGTGGTAGATCCGCGGGCCTTCGGGCTGCTGCTCGGTGGCGCGGGTCGCCTGCTTGCACTGCGTGGCCCGTGCGCGCATCCAGGCCGTGTGCTCCTGGCGCAGTTGCGGGCGCTCGTGCGCCGACAGGGCGCGCATCACGTCGGCGTACAGCACGGCAATGGTCGTGTCGGCGGCCTGGAAATCCTGCACCGCGCAGGCGTTGGTCCCGGCCACCGTACCGCCCGGGCGGCATGCGGCGCCGGCCTGGGCGAAGGCGGCAGAGGAACCCATGAGCAAGGGCAGGCTACAGGCTGCGGCGCGCAGCAGGGAAGGGAGGTCACGGTGCATGCACCGATTTCACCATGCCCTGCCGCTGCGCCACGCCGCCTGGGGCCTTTGCCTTATTTCAAACTGATCGTCGTGTTGACACCATGCGAGATGGTGCTGTCGTCGAACCAGCGCGCCGTCACCGTCTTGGTCTGCGTGTAGAACAGCACGACCTGCTTGCCGTAGGGTCCCAGGTCGCCGAGCTTGGAGGCGCGCGAACCCGAGAACGAGAACAGCGGCACCGGCACGGGGATCGGCACGTTGATGCCGACCTGGCCCACATCGATCTCCTCCTGGAACTTGCGCGCCGCCGCACCCGACTGGGTGAAGATGGCGGTGCCGTTGCCATTGGGGTTGTCGTTGATGAAGGCGATGGCTTCGTCGATGTCCGCCGCGGCCGACAGGCACAGCACGGGGCCGAAGATCTCCTGCTCGTAGATGCTCATGCCGGGCTTGACGCCGCTGAACACCGTCGGGCCGACGAAGTTGCCCTTTTCATAGCCGGCCACCTGCGGGTTGCGGCCATCGAGTTCCAGCGTGGCGCCATCGGCCACGCCGCGCTCGATCAGGCCCTGCACGCGCTCCTTGGCGGCGCACGAGACCACCGGGCCCACGTCCGTGCCCTTCTCGGTGCCACCGCTGACCTTCAGGGTCTTGGCCTTGGCCACCAGGTCGGGGATCCACTTTTGCGCCTCGCCCACCAGCACCACCACCGACAGCGCCATGCAGCGCTGGCCTGCGGCACCGAAGGCCGCGCCGGCCAGGGCGTTCAGGGTCTGCTCCTTGTTGGCATCGGGCAGCACGATGGCGTGGTTCTTCGCGCCCATCATGCACTGCACACGCTTGCCGGCCAGGCTGGCGCGGTTGTAGACATGGGTGCCCACCTTGGTGGAGCCCACGAAGCTGATCGCCTTGATGTCCTTGTGGTCGCAGATCGCATTCACGGCCATCTCGCCGCCGTGGATCACGTTGAGCACGCCCGGGGGAACGCCGGCTTCCAGCGCCAGCTCCACCAGGCGCATGGTCACCATCGGGTCCTGCTCGGAGGGCTTGAGCACGAAGGTGTTGCCCGTGGCGATCGCCATCGGGAACATCCACAGCGGGATCATCGCCGGGAAGTTGAAGGGCGTGATGCCCGCGCACACGCCCAGGGGCTGCATCAGGGTGTAGGTGTCCACGCCGCCGGCCACGTTGTTGGCCAGTTCGCCCAGTTGCAGGTTGCCGATGGCGGCGGCATGCTCCACCACCTCCAGGCCACGGAACACGTCGCCCTCCGCGTCGGGCAGGGTCTTGCCCTGCTCGGCCGTGAGGATGGCGGCCAGCTCGGCCATGTTCTCGCGGATCAACTGCTGGTACTTGAGGAAGATGCGCGCACGCGTGCCGATGGGCGTCTTCTTCCAGGTCTTGAAGGCTTCCTTGCCGGAGGCCACGGCGGCATCGATTTCTTCGGCCGTGGCAAACGGCACCCGGGCCAGCACCTGCTGCGTGGCGGGGTTCACCACGTCGCGCCACTCGGTGGTCTTGGACTCTATGAACTTGCCGCCGATCAGCAGCTTGACGGTGGGGGCCAGTACGGCCGAAGAGGTAGGTGCGTTCATCAGTGTGTCTCCTGAAAGGTAGGGGCGCGAAAACCGGGGAAGATCGTGCAAGCCACGCATGGTAGCTGTGCAAAATTGTGAAGACAATAGACAATACTGCGCACAAGGTTTGCAAAAATGCAGATCGGTGCGGCACCCCACCGGCAGGGTGCCTGCCCACCCTTTGCCCAGACCCGGAAAGCGCACGAGATGAAAAACTGGTTGATGACGCTGGTGGTTGCAAGCTGCCTTGCCCAGGCGGCCCCCGTGGTGGCCGCACCGGGCCTGGAGGCATTGCTGGCCGGCTCTCCCGCCACCGCCGCCAAGGCTGCGGCCGAGCAGGGCGACACCCGTTTCATGGGCGTGCCCGCCTGTGTCGCCAACCAGGTGCCGGGAATGCCGTCCGAGCCGTCGGCCTGGTGGAAGGGCCGGGACCATGCGGAGCCTCTGGAGTGCCAGGCCGTCGTCGGCGGCACGGCCGTGGAGCGCATGAGCCGGCTGCAGCAGTTTGCCAGGGAGTACAACGCCACCATGCTGGCGCATGTGCGCAGCCATGGCCTGTACCCGCTGTACCCCTGGGACGCCGAACCCAACCACCAACCCACGCCCGAACTGGAAAAGCGCATGGCCGCCGAAGCCGATGCCGCGCTGGACGCCTTCTATGCACCCCGGCGGCCGGCATCGGTGCAACGCGACGACGACATCGGCGCCTGGACCACGCCGGAAGGGGCGCTGTCGCGGCTGTTCGTCACCTCGCGGGTGGGGGCGGGCGAATGGCAGAAGTTCTTCAAGCCCGGGCAGTGGCGCGCGGTGCCGACGCCCCGGGATTTCATCCGCACGGCGCACAAAGTGGCGTCCACCTACACCGGCCGCATCAACGACCGGCCCGCCTACCTGTTCGTCACCAACGGCCGTAGCCGCGACGAGGTGCTGCTGGCCATGGTCCTGGTCTACGACGCGGACGAAGCGGACGGCGCGTCCGCCGCAGCAGCCACCCCAAGCGGCCAGAAAGCCGCTGCCACGCCCGCGCGGCCCTAACCTGCCCGACGCCATGGACTGGGACAACCTGCGCTACTTTCTGGAGCTTGCGCGCGCCGGCACGCTGGTGGGCGCGGCGCGCCGCCTCACGGTGGACCACACCACGGTGGCGCGCCGCATCCAGGCACTCGAAAAGCAGGTCGGGTCGGCCCTGTTCGCCCGCGAGGCCGGCGGCCACAGGCTGACCGAGGCCGGCCGCGCGCTGCTGCCCCAGGTCGAGGCCATGGAGGCCGCCTTTCTCGCGGTGGAGAATGCCGCCCCCGGCGTGCGCCAGGGCCTGCAGGGCCTGGTGCGCATCGGCACCACCGAGGGCTTTGGCAACCTGGTGCTGGCGCCCCAGCTGGCGCACTTTGCCCTGGAGCACCCGGGCCTGGTGCTGGACCTGCTGGCCCTGCCGCGCCTGGTGCACCTGTCGCGGCGCGAGGCGGACATCGTGATCTCGCTGGAGCGTCCGGCGCGCGGCGCGGTGCTGGTGGTCAAGCTCACCGACTACGTGCTGCAGCTCTACGGCACGCGCGACTACCTGGCCCGCCATGCGCCCATCCGCGCGGCCGACGACCTGCGCGGCCACAGCTTCATCAGCTACGTGGACGACCTGCTGTTCACCAAGGAACTGCAGATCCTGGACGAACTGCACCGCCCCGCACGCTTTGCGCTGCGCAGCACCAGCATCCTGGCGCAGTACGAAGCGGTGCGCGCCGGGGCCGGGCTGGCGGTGCTGCCGGCCTTCGTCGCCGCGCAGGACCCGGCCCTCACGCTCGTGCTGCCCGGCAAGGCGCGCTTCACGCGCACCTTCTGGATGTCCATGCCCGAGGAGAACAAGCATGTGGCGCGCATGCAGGCCACATGGGCCTTCCTGCGCGAGACGGTGGCGGCGCAGCAGGGGCTGCTGCTGCCCGCACTGCCCGGCGCGATAGCATCGGGCCCATGAGCCTGTCCGCCGTCCTCTCTGTCCCCGCCACGCCTGCCCAGCGCCGCATGCGCCTGCGCGCCGCCGCGGTCATCGAGCGTGCCGGCCAGGTGCTGCTGCACCGTGCCGAGGGCGATGCCTTCTGGGCCCTGCCCGGTGGCGGCATCGAACCGGGCGAGAGCGCTGGCGAAGCCCTGGTGCGCGAGATGCAGGAAGAGCTGGGCCTGGTGGTGGCGCCCGGCGCCCTGGTCTGCGTGGTGGAAAATTTCTTCACCTACCAGGGCATGGCCTACCATGAGACGGGCCTGTACCTGCAGGTGCAGCCGCAGCCAGGGGGCCTGCTCGACCAGTCCCCGGGGCCCTATGAGGGGGTGGAGGGCCGGCGCCGGCTGGAGTTTGCCTGGTTCGACCGCACGGCCCTCGCAGGCCTGGACCTCAAGCCGCCTTTTCTGCGCGAAGCGCTCTCGCGGGAGCGGCACCCTGGGGTGCTCCACATCGTCTACCGCGACCCGCAGCATCCTGCCGGGGCCGCGACCTGCGGATCCTCCTGACTGAGAAAGCCACGCATGCAAGCTGACGACGACCTGCAGGCCTACCTGCACCAGCACATTCCCCTGTCCGGCGCCATGGCGGTCTCGGTGCTCGAAGCCTCCCTGGACCGCGTGGTGCTGAGCGCGCCGCTGGCGCCCAACATCAACCACCGCGAAACGGTGTTCGGCGGCAGCGCCTCGGCGGTGGCCATCCTGGCCGCCTGGTCCATGCTGCACTTGCGGCTCTCCGCGCATGGCCTGGGCAGCCGCCTGGTGATCCAGCGCAACACCATGGACTACGAGCTGCCCATCGACGGAACCTTCACGGCCGTGGCCGAGGCACCCACCGAGCAGGCCTGGCGCTCCTTCGTGCGCGTGTTCGAGCGCAAGGGCCTGGGCCGCATCGCGCAAACATCGGTGCTGATGTACCACGGGCAGCCGTCGGGGCGGCTCACGGGCGAATTCGTCGCCTTCGGGCAGGGGTATCGCTAGCCGGACTACGATCATCGCCTCGCAACGGGGAGACCACCATGGGACTTTTGGACGGAGTGATGGGCAATGCGTCGAAGATCGATGCATCCAAGATTCAGGAAGAGTTCGCCCGCATCCTGATGCCGGGCGAGGTCGTCGAGCACGCCTACCAGCTGATCCGCGACTATTTCGTCTTCACCAACAGGCGCCTGGTGCTGGTCGACAAGCAGGGCATCACGGGCAGCAAGGTCGAGTACCACTCGCTGCCCTACAAGAGCATCACCCATTTCAGCATCGAGACCGGGGGCACCTTCGACCTCGATGCCGAACTCAAGATCTGGATCTCGGGCAGCGCCACCCCGTTCCAGAAGCAGTTCAACAAGAAGCTCAGCATCTACGACGTGCAGAGCGTGCTCGCCAGCTACGTGCTGAAGTAGAGGCATGGTCTGGAAAAGCGGCTGTGCAGCGCCGCTTTTCTGCCCATTGCATGAAGCGCTTGCCGCATATGCTGGACCACCGGGCGATGGTCTGCCCTGGTGCTTTGTCGGGAAGCACCGGCAGCCAAGCCGCGCACAGGAGTCCACTGGCCATGTCACCCCTTATTTCCGGCCTCGCGTCCGTCGCGTCCTTTCTCTACAACGCCGCCTCGGGCAGCAAGTCTGCGGCCACGGCGCGCGCGAGCCAGCCGGCGGCCGCCGAACCATCTGCCGTGGTCACGCTGAGCAAGGAGGCCGAAGCCCTGACCGGTTTTGCCGGCAAGGGTCTCTTGATGACCTCCGGCAAGCTCGATGGCCCGCTGGGCGCGCGTGTGGGTGCCGATGCGGGCACGGCGCTGACGGCATCGCAGGCCGACCGCGCGGTGTCCAAGAAGGATTTCCAGGAACTGCTCGCCAGCTTCGGCGCCACGGATGCACAAAAGGAGCAACTGGCCGCCGGCTTCGACGCCAACCAGGACGGCGCCATCTCGCGCGATGAATTCCTCAAGGGGGTTGCCGCCACGTCGGGGTCCAAGGGGGGCAGCGAGCTGTCGCAGTCGCTCTTGCAACTGGTGGACCGCCATGGCAATGCCAACGGCGTCGTGAACCAGACCGAGCTGGCGCAGCTCACCACGGCCTTTGCCAACGCGCAGCTGCGCAAGGCGGCCTGAGCGCCTGCAGGCACCCTCCAGGGACGTCCAAAAAGCAAAAAGCGTGGCATGGCCACGCTTTTTTGCTTTGGGCCCTCTACAGGCCGCCGGAGGCTTATATCCTGCCCATGAGCAGCAGGATGACCAGAATCAGCACCACCAGGCCGATGCCGCCGCTGGGCCCATAGCCCCACGAACGGCTGTGGCCCCAGGTGGGCAGCGCGCCGACGAGGATGAGGATCAGGACGATCAGGAGAATGAGGGAGAGCGACATGGCAGTTCCTTTTGTTGTGGTGACTGCATTGTTCGATCAGCCCCTGCGCCAGATCGCAGGCGGCAGGCGCGCCCCCATGTCAGGCTTTTCCGACGCAGTGTGTGGGAGGCGCGGGCTTGGCTGGCTGGCTGGCTGGCCGGCGTCAGTCGAGCGTGATCCCGGCCTTGGTGATCAGCTGCTCGTACTGGCTGGACTTGGCCGCCGCGTTGCGGCCGATCTCCTCCACCGTCCAGGCCAGGGGCTCGAAGGCAAAGGTGTTGAAGCGCTCGCGCACCTCAGGGTCGGCCAGCGCGGCGAGCACGTCCGCATGGATCTTGCTCCGCACGGCGGCGGGCACGCCCTTGGGGGCCACCAGCACCACGAAGGAGTTCACGTCGAGCTGCGCCGGGCCGCCGGCCTCGGCCACGGTGGGCACGTCGGGCAGCTGCGGGATGCGCTTGGGTGCGGCCACCGCCAGGTACTTGATCTTGCCGGCCTTGTAGACGCCCTGGCTCGACGGAATGCTGGCAAAGCTCCAGGCCACCTCGCCGGTGGCCACGTTGGTGTACAGCTGGCTCACCTCCTTGTAGGGCACATGGGTCATGCGCACGCCGGTGATGGATTCGAGCCACTCGCCGCCCAGGTGGCCCGGGCTGCCCACGCCCCAGGATCCATAGCTCAGCCCGCCGGACTTGGCCTTGGCGTCGTTCAGCAGGTCGGTCATGTTCTTCCAGGGCGATTGGGCCGGCACCGCCACCATGAAGGGGGTGCGGAACAGCGGCGCCACGGGGTCGAAGGCCTTGAGCGTGTCCACGTTGCGCTTCTTGTACAGGTGGGGCACGGCGGCCAGGTGCTCGCTGTCGAGCTGCAGCAGCGTGTAGCCGTCGGCCGCGCCGCGCTTGGCCGCATCCATGGCGATGAAGCCGCCACCGCCAGGGCGGTTGTCCACCGTCACCGTCTGCTTCCACTGGGTCGACAGCTTGTGCGCCACCAGCCGCAGCACGGCATCGGGCCCGCTGCCCACGGCAAAGGCGGTGTAGAGCGTGACCGGCTTGGCCGGAAAGTCGCTGCCCTGGGCGTGGCTGGTGCCCAGGGCGCCCACCAGCATGCCCGTGCAGGCGAGCGAGGCAAGCAAGCGGCGTCGGGTGATTGGGTTCACGGATGTCTCCTGAAAGGTGTGGATCGTTTGATCACTGATTGACAGTATGCTGATGAAAATCATAGATCCGACGAAAGACTGACATGCTTGGTGAAAACCCTTGATGCGCTTTAAATCAGAAAAATGACCGGCAACGGCTTGCCTTGGCACCCTTGGCGTTGCTACACTAATTGTCAGTGTACTGATTAAATTTATTGAAAAGGTGTGCGATGGAGCAGACAAACGAGCGCGCCGCGGGCCTTCCCGTGCTGGTGGCAGGCGGTGGCATCGGTGGACTGGCGGCGGCGCTGGCCCTGGTGCGCCAGGGGTTTGAAGTACAGGTGTTGGAGCAGTCGCCGGCCATCGGCGAGATCGGTGCCGGCATGCAGCTGGGGCCCAACGCCTTCCATGCCTTCGATGCGCTGGGGGTGGGTGAGCAGGCGCGCAGCCGTTCGGTGTTCACCGACTACATGGTGATGCACGACGCGCTTGACGAGTACCAGGTGGGCCGCATCCCCACGGACGAGGCCTTCCGCGCGCGCTTCGGCAATCCCTATGCGGTCATCCATCGGGTGGATGCGCACAACTGCCTGCTCGAAGGGGCACTGGCCACCGGGCGCGTGCGCCTGCAGACCCACACCCGCATCGAGCGCGTGGAGCAGGGCGCGGGCGGCGTCACGGCCTTCGATCAGCACGGCAAGGCTTGGCAAGGGGTGGCGCTGATCGGGGCCGATGGCGTCAAGTCCGTGGTGCGCCAGCAGTACGTGGGCGACCCGGCCCGCGTGACCGGCCACGTGGTCTACCGCGCCGTGGTGGAGCGCGAGGACTTCCCCGAGGAGCTGCGCTGGAATGCCGCCAGCATCTGGGTGGGCCCGCACTGCCACCTGGTGCATTACCCGCTGCGCGGCGGCGAGCAGTACAACGTGGTGGTCACCTTCCACAGCCGCAAGGAAGAGGTGTGGGGCGTCACCGAAGGCAGCCGCGAGGAGGTGCAGAGCTACTTCCAGGACATCTGCCCGCGCGCCCGCCAGCTCATCGACCTGCCCAAGAGCTGGAAGCGCTGGGCCACCGCCGACCGCGATCCCATTGCGCGCTGGACGCATGGCCGTACAACGCTGCTGGGCGATGCCGCCCACCCCACCACCCAGTACCTGGCGCAGGGCGCCTGCATGGCGCTGGAAGATGCCGTGACCCTGGGCGAGGCCCTGCGCGTGCATGGCAACGACTGGGATGCTGCGCTCGATCGGTACCAGCGCTCGCGCGTGGCGCGCACCGCACGCATCGTGCTCTCGGGCCGCGAGATGGGCCGCATCTACCACGCCAGGGGGGTGGAGCGCCTGGTGCGCAACGACCTGTGGCGCGGGCGCAGCCCCGAGCGCTTTTACGACGCCATGGAATGGCTCTACGGCTGGAACGTGGGCAATTGCCTCGCCGCGCACTGAACCCCAAGGAAAGAACACCCATGCAAGAACTTGGACGCCTGGAAGACCTGCCCCAGGACTACCGCGATGCACTCGCAGAACGCAATCTCGTACCCCTGTGGCCCAGCCTGCGCGCCATGCTGCCGCCGGACAAGCCGCGGCCGCGCACCCAGGCCACGCACTGGCCCTACGCGGCGCTGCGGCCGCTGCTGATGCGGGCCGGTGAACTCACTCCCATCGAAAAGGCCGAGCGCCGGGTGCTGGTGCTGGCGAACCCCGGCCACGGGCCGGACAGCATGCAGGCCAGCGCCGCCATGTACCTGGGCATGCAGCTGCTGTTGCCCGGCGAGTGGGCCCCTGCGCATCGCCACACGCCCAATGCGGTGCGCATGGTGGTGGAGGGTGAGGGCGCCTGCACCACGGTGGATGGCGAGCGCTGCCCCATGGAGCGCGGCGACCTGATCCTCACGCCCACCGGCCTGTGGCACGAGCACGCCCACGAGGGCACCGAGCCCGTGGTCTGGCTCGATGTGCTGGACCTGCCGCTGGCCTATTACCTGGAGGTCTCGTACCACGTGGACGGCCCGCGCCAGGCAATCACCGGGGCGGCGGGCGACCGCGCCTATGCGCGCGGCGGCATGCTGCCCACGCCGGTATTCGAGCGCACGCAGCGTGCCTACCCGCTGCTGCGCTACCCCTGGTTCCAGGCACGGGCGGCGCTGCAGGCGCTGGCCGCCGATCAGCCCGCGCTCGCGTCGGTGCAGATCACCTATGTGAACCCCGAGACCGGTGCCGACGCCGAGAACATCCTGGGCTTCTATGCGCAGATGTTGCGCCCGGGGCAGGTGCTGCGCCTGCCCGCGCGCTCGCCGGCCATGGTGTTCCACCTGATCGAAGGTGCGGCCGACGTGCGCGTGCAGGAGCAGTGCTTTGCGTTGGCCGAGGCCGACACCTGCTGCGCCCCCGGCTACACCACGGTCACGCTGGCCAACCGCTCGGCCGATGCGCCGGCCTTTCTCTTCATCGCCGACGAGAGCCCGCTGCACCGCAAGCTGGGCGTGTTCGAGAACCGCGGCTGATGGCTGCGCAATCCCTTTTGTTTTTTTGGAAAGCCTTAGCATGTCCACCACCTACCTCTGGACCCCTCCCGCCACCGTCTCATTGCCCGTGCGCGGCCAGGCCGCGCGCCTGCCCGTGAACCGCCTGTTCTTCGTGGGCCGCAACTACCACGCCCATGCCGTCGAGATGGGTCGGCCGGTGGACAAGCCCCAGGAGCGGCCGTTCTACTTCACCAAGTCGCCGTCCACCGTGGTGGAATCCGGCGCCACCGTGGCCTATCCGCCGGGCACCGAGAGCTACCACTACGAGATGGAGCTGGTCTTGGCCATCGGCACGGCCGGCTTTCGCATCGCGCCCGAGCAGGCGCACACGCACATCTATGGCTATGCCTGCGGCCTGGACATGACGCGGCGCGACCTGCAGCTGGTGGCACGCGACAAGGGCCGGCCCTGGGACCTGGGCAAGGACGTGGAGCAGTCCTCCATCGCTTCCGAGGTGGTGCCCATGCCCGGTGTGGTGATCGAGCGCGGTGCCATCGCGCTCCGCGTCAACGGCCAGGTGCGCCAGCAGTCCGACGTGGACAAGCTCATCTGGAACATCCGCGAGCTTCTGGCCGACCTGTCGCAGTTCTACCACCTGCAGCCCGGCGACCTCATCTACACCGGCACGCCCGAGGGCGTGGGCGCCGTGCTGCCGGGCGACCGCATCCAGGGCCATGTGGACGGCGTGGGCAGCATCGCCCTCACCGTGGGCCCCGCAGAATGAAGCTGCACCACTTCTTTCGCAGCGGCACCTCGCACCGGCTGCGCATCGCGCTGAACCTCAAGGGCCTTGCCGTCGAGCATGTGCCGGTGGATCTGCGCCGCGAAGAGCACCTGGGCGAGGCCTACCGGGCGATCAACCCGCAGATGCTGGTGCCGGCGCTGGAGCACGCAGGCCAGACCTTCATCCAGTCGCCCGCCATCATCGAATGGCTGGAGGAGCGCCACCCCGAGCCGCCACTGCTGCCCGCCGGCGCCGATGCCCGCGCCCAGGTGCGGGCCCTGGCTGCGCTGGTGGGCTGCGACATCCACCCCGTCAACAACCGACGCATTCTCGAGTACCTGCGCCACCAGCTGGGCTGCGACGAGGTGGCGGTGAACGCCTGGTGCGCCACCTGGATCACGGCGGGCTTCGATGCCTACGAGGCCCTGCTGGCGCGCGATGCCGGGCGGGGCGCCTTCAGCTTCGGCCATGCGCCCACCCTGGCCGACGTCTACCTGGTGCCCCAGGTGGAGAGCGCGCGCCGCTTCCAGGTCGACCTGGCGCGCTGGCCGCTCATCAGCGCCGTGGACGCGGCCTGCGCGGAGTTGCCTGCGTTCCGTCTGGCAGCGCCCATGGCGCACGCGGACTGAGCCTGCGGGCTGCCCGCGGCATCCGATAGACTGCGGCCTCGCGGATTGCCGCCGCTTCCTTTCTGTCGTCCTTGCAGCTGCCCATGTCCTCTCCATCCCATTCCCCTGCGCTCGAAGAACTGCCTGGCCACTACATCCGCCGGCTGCAGCAGATCGCGGTGGCCATCTTCCTGGAGGAGACGCAGGAGTTCGGCATCACCCCCGTGCAGTTCGGCGCGCTGGCGGCCGTGCAGCGCGAGCCGGGGCTGGACCAGCGCCGCCTGGCCGGGCGCATCGGTTTCGACACCTCGACTATCGGCAGCGTGATCGACCGACTCGAAACACGGGGCTGGATGGTGCGCAACAGCAGCCCGGGCGACCGCCGCGTGCGCCTGCTCACGCTCACGCCCGCGGGAGAAGACCTGCTGCGCCAGGTCGAGCCCGGCATGCGCCGCGCGCAAAAGCGCATGCTGGCGCCCCTGCCGCCCGAGCAGGGCGAGCTGTTCATGGCCATGCTCAAGACCCTGGTCAACGCCAACAACGTGCTCAGCCGGGCGCCCAGCGTCACCAGTACACCCGAGCTGCCTGCCTCGCGCACACGGGCCAAGGCCAGCAAGGGCTAGGAATGAAAAAAGCGGCGAGCCCGAGGGCTGCGCCGCCTTGTCGTGCAAGCGTTTGCGCGCCCGGGGTCAGTGGGCTCCTGCGGCGTCTGCCGACGCAGCGCCCCCTTGCGCGGGCCGCTTGGTCAGCCAGATCAGCCCGATCAGCAGCAGGAACAGGCCGGCCGAGCCGAGGAAGATATCGTTCGCCGCCCGCGTGAAGGCCTGCTGGTCGATCAGCCGGTTCACCTGGGCCAGCGCCTGCAGCTGGGTCATGCCCGACGCCATCAGGTTGTCCAGCGTGCTGGCGAACACGCCCTGGCTCTGGACCAGGCCCTCGGTGAGGTGGGCATGGTGCATGGCAGCGCGGCTCTCCCACAGCGTGGTGGCGATGGACGTGCCCATGGCCCCGGCAGTGATGCGCACGAAGTTGCTCAGCCCGGCGGCTGCCGGGATGCGCTCGGGCGCCACCCCTGCCAGCGTCAGCGTGGTCAGCGGGATGAAGAAGAACGCCATGGCCGCCCCCTGCAGCAGCGTGGGGATCAGGATGTGGATGAAGTCCGTCTGCACCGTGAACTGCGAACGCATCCAGAGCACGACGCCGAACACGATGAAGGCGCCCGTCGCCATGCGCCGTGGGTCCCACTGGCCCACCTTCTTGCCCACCAGCGGCGTGAGCAAAATGGCGAAGATGCCCACCGGCGCCAGCGCCATGCCGGCCGAGGTGGCGGTGTAGCCCATCCACTGCTGCAGCCACAGGGGCAGCAGCACCACGTTGCCGAAGAACAGCGCGTAGGCCACCGACAGCGCCAGCGCGCCGAAGGTGAAGTTGCGGCCCTTGAAGAGCTTGAGGTCCACCACCGGGTGCTTGTCGGTAAGCTCCCAGACCAGGAACACGGCGAACGCCACGACCGCGACGACGGCCATGATGATGATCTCGTTGGAGGCGAACCAGTCGAGCTCCTTGCCCTTGTCGAGCATGAGCTGCAGTGCACCCACCCACAGCACCAGCAGGGACAGGCCCACGGTGTCGATCGGCAGCTTGCGGATCGGCGTCTCGCGCTTGCGGTAGATGCCCCAGGTGAGCACGCCGGCCAGCAGTCCCACGGGCACGTTGATGTAGAAGATCCACGGCCAGGAGATGTTGTCCGTGATCCACCCGCCGAGCAGCGGCCCGACCACGGGCGCGACCAGCGTGGTCACGCCCCACAGCGCCAGCGCCGTGCCGGCGAGGGCGCGCGGGTAGCTGGCCAGGAGCAGCGTCTGCGACAGCGGGATCATCGGCCCGGCGACCAGGCCCTGCAGCACGCGGAAGAAGACCAGCATCTCCAGCGACGAGGCGAAGCCGCACAGCCACGAGGTGAGCACGAACAGCAGCACGCTCATGGTGAACAGCCGCACCGCACCAAAGCGCTGCGTGAGCCAGCCCGTGAGCGGCACCGAGATGGCATTGGCCACGCCGAAGCTGGTGATCACCCAGGTGCCCTGGCCCGGGCTCACGCCCAGGTCACCGGCAATGGCGGGAATCGAGACGTTGGCGATGGACGAGTCCAGCACGTTCATGAACGTGGCCAGCGACAGGGACAGCGTGCCCAGCAGCAGGGCGGTGCCCTGCAGCGGGGGGTAGGCCGCAGGCGGCCCGGGCGGGGCGGCTGGCGGCGGCGTTGTCACAGCAGGCGGCGCCGAGGCGCGAGCCTGGTCTGCGGTGGGGTTGGCGGCAGTCATGGAAAAGCCCCCGGCTTACTGCACCACAGGGGACCGCACGGGGGCGGAGGCGTGGTTCTGTGCCTGCACGGCGTTGCTGCCCGGCGTCTGGCCGACCTTGGGCGATGCCACGGCCACGGCCTTGCGGCCCAGGTTGGCGGCGATGATCTGGGCCACCTCATCGTCGGCGGCCTTGAACTGCGCGTCGAACACGGCGGTGGCGGCCACGGGCGTGGTGCGCTGCGTGTCGGACAGGGTCTTGCCGCTCTGGTCGGCGGTATCCACCCGCACGTC
The DNA here is from genome assembly GCF_000276605.1 of Acidovorax sp. CF316. Classification (GTDB taxonomy): domain Bacteria; phylum Pseudomonadota; class Gammaproteobacteria; order Burkholderiales; family Burkholderiaceae_C; genus Acidovorax. Next base: position 28,786 of record NZ_AKJX01000134.1, read on the forward strand.
CATCGACAGGCCCACGCGCAGCGCGTGCTCGGTCACTTCCTTGGGGTCGAGGGTGATGCGCACGGGCACGCGCTGCACCACCTTGATCCAGTTGCCGGTGGCGTTCTGCGCGGGCAGCAGGGCGAAGGCGGCGCCGGTGCCGGCACCCAGGCCGGCGATCTTGCCGTGGTAGACCACCTTGGTGCCGTACACGTCGGCCACCAGCTCGGCCGGCTGGCCGATGCGCAGGTTCTGCAACTGGCTTTCCTTGAAGTTGGCGTCCACCCACAGGTCGTTCAGTGCCACCAGCGTCATCAGCGGGGCGCCGGCCTGCACGCGCTGGCCGACCTGCACGCCGCGCTTGGCCACATGGCCGTCGAGCGGCGCCACCAGCTGGGCGCGCTGCACCGCCAGGTAGGCCTCGCGCACGCGGGCCGAGGCGCGCTGCACGTTGGGGTGCTGCTCGATCGAGGTGCCTTCGGTCTGCGTCTGGCTGGCGGCCAGCTGTTCCTGCGCCGCTACCACGGCGGCCTGGGCCGCAGCCACCGTGCTCTTGGCAGAGGTCACCTGGGCGTTGGCGTGCTGGAACTCTTCCTTGCCCACGGCACCGCTGGCCATCAGCGGGGCGCGGCGGGCCACGTCGTCCTGCAGGCGCGCGGCGTCCGCCTGGGCGCGCGCCAGGTCGGCGCTGCGCAGGCTGACCTGGGCCTTCAGGGTGGAGTTGTTGGCGAACAGGGTGCGCACCTCGCGCACGGTCTGGGCCAGCTGGGCTTCGGCCTGCTCCAGCGCCACGCGGGCGTCGGCGGGGTCGAGCTTGACCAGCAGCTGGCCGGCCTTCACGTAGTCGGTGTCGTCCGCGCCGATGGAGACCACGGTGCCGCCGATCTGCGGCGTGATCTGCACCACGTTGCCTGCCACGTAGGCGTTGTCGGTGGTCTCCACATGGCGGCCATTGGCCCAGTGCCAGCCGCCCCAGCCGATGGCGGCGAGGGCCACGGCGGCGGCGATCAGGGTCAGGCCGCGGCGGCGCGCGGGGTTGGATGCTTGGTTGTTGGGGGTGGCGGATTCGCTCATGGCAAGGGTCCTCTGGGTGTGCGTGTTGTGTATGGTTTTTGGATGAATGCGGTTCAGTGCGCTGCGGCGGTCTGCAGCGTGGCCGTGTCGTCGGTCCAGCCGCCGCCCAGGGCCTTCATCAGCTGCAGTCGGGTGTCGAGCTGGCGCGCGCGCAGGTCCACGGCCAGGCGGCGCTGGGCCAGCACCTGGCTTTCGGTGGACAGAACCACCAGGTAGTTGCCCAGACCCGCGCGGTAGCGCTCCTGCGCAAAGCGGTAGGCCTTTTCGGCGCTGGCGGCGGCATCGTCCTGCAGCGCCTGCTGGCGTGTGAGCGACTGCACCGAAGCCATGGCGTCGCCGGCTTCCTTGACCGCGTCGAGCACCATGCCGTTGTACTGGGCGATTGAGGCATCGAGCTCGGCCTGGCGGCCGCCCAGTTGGGCACGCAGCCGGCCACCATCGAAGATCGGCAGGCGCAGCGCGGGCGTCACGCCCATCTGGCGCGAGCCGGCGTTGAACAGGTTGTCCAGCCCCAGCGAATTGAGGCCGATGAAGGCGCCGATGTTGATGTTGGGATAGAACTCCGTGCGTGCGACCTTCACGCCCTGGGTGGCGGCTTCCACGCGCCAGCGCGCGGCCACCACGTCGGGGCGGCGGCCCAGCAGGTCGGCGCCCAGCGCGTCGGGCACGGGCGTGGGCTGCAGGGCAGCCAGTTGCGGGGTCAGGGTGGTGAGCGCGTCGGGCGCCTGGCCGGTGAGCACGGCCACCTGGCGGCGTGCCAGGGTGATCTGCTCGTCCAGCGCCTCGATCTGTGTGCGCGCATCGGGCACGGCGGCCTGGGCCTGGGTCAGCTCGACCTGGCTGTCCAGTCCTGCGGCCACGCGGTCATTGGTCAGGCGGCGCTGTTCTTCGCGCTGTTCCAGGGCCCGCACGGCCACCTCGCGCTGCGAGACCAGGCGCGCCAGGGCCACATAGCTGCGGCCCACCTGGGCGGCCAGGGTGTTGGCGGCAGCGGCGGCATCGGCCTGGGCGGCCCGCGCCTGGCCCAGGGCGGCCTGCAGCTCGGCGGCATGCTGGCCGAAGAAGTCGGGTGACCAGCTGAACGTCGCCTGCACTGTGCCGCTGTTGTAGGTATTGCCGGCCACCGGGGCAGGCACCAGGCCGTGGGCGGTGTAGCGCTGGCGCGTGGCGTCCACGCCCAGGTTCACCTGCGGGCCGTTGGCGGCTTCGCGCACCTGGCTCAGCGCCACGGCCTGCTCCAGGCGGGCGCGGCTCACGGCCAGGCTGGGGCTGCCCTGCAGGGCCTTGTCGACCAGGGTGTTGAGCTGTGCGTCGCCGAGCGTGGTCCACCACTGGGACGGGGCGGCCGACTCACGGTCCGAAGCGTTCAGGCCTGCCGCGGCGGGTGTGGTCTGTGCCAGCGGGGTGTGCGCCGGCCCGGGGCTGGCGCAGCCGACCAGGAACAGGGCGGCCGCCAGGGGAACGGCCGATACGGCGAAATGGGCCGCCATGGCGGCACGGGTGGACAGGGGGGCGGTGGATGAGGACATGTCTGCTATCTCTTGGGGGGATCCGGGGCAGGGGGCAGGGCGGCCAGGTCAGGCGGCCGGCGGCTCCTGCGGCTGTTGTTGTTGTTCCTGGCGCACGGCGTCGCCGTTGGCCAGCATGCGGCGCAGCATGCTGAGCAGCAGCTGCCATTCGTCGCGGGTGAAACCGCGCAGGTGGTTGTTGAGGACTTCGGCGAGCACCGGGGGCACCTTGGCGGCCACGGCCTCGCCTTCGGGCGTGAGCACCACGTGCACCACGCGCCGGTCGGTGGTCGAGCGCTCGCGCAACACCAGGCCCTTGGCCTCCAGGCGGTCCAGCGTGCGCGTCATCGAGGCTGCGTCCGTCTCCAGTTCGCGCGCCATCACCGCCACCGTGGCGGCGGCCTGGCCCGTCATGGCCTGGCACTTGGAAATCTTGAACAGCGGCAGCCATTGCGCGAAGGTCAGGTCGTGCGTGGACAGCTGCGCGTCCGCCTGCGTGCGGATGGACGACATCACCTTGCGCATCAGGTAGCCCACGCTCTCCTCGGCGGGGCTGTGGCCGTTGCCGTAGAAGGACACGTCGGATGAAGAGGCGGGAGATGTCGATGTCATGGCCAGGAATTTAATTGACTAGACAATGATTGTCTTCGCAAGTAATTAATTTCCGACTCCATTGCAGGGGATTTGCCGCTGCTCGCCCGCTTGCTGCGCCGGCTCGGCATCGGCCGGCCGATATAGTCGGCAGGCCATGTCGGCCTGCTTTTGCGTTCCGGACGTTCTTCCATGACCACCACCGCCTCCCTTGCTGACCCCGCCGCCCCTCTGTTGCGTGTTGCCGTCATGGGGGCAGGGGCCGTGGGCTGCTACTACGGCGCGCTGCTTGCGCGGGCCGGCCATGCGGTCAGCCTGGTCGGCCGGCAGGCCCATGTGCAGGCGGTGCAGCAGCGCGGCCTGCGCCTGCAGACCGCTGTGCTCGACGTGCAGGTGCCCATGCAGGCCAGCACCGAGGCCAGCGCCGTGCAGGGTGCCGACGTGGTGTTGTTCTGCGTGAAGTCCACGGATTCGGAGGCCGCTGCGCGCGCGATCCAGCCTTACCTGGCGCCCGGGGCGTTGGTGCTCACGCTGCAGAACGGTGTGGACAACGACGAGCGCGTGCGCGCCGTGCTGGACCGCCGCACGCCCGTGGCGGCCGCCGTGGTCTATGTGGCCACCGCCATGGCCGGCCCCGGCCATGTGCGCCACCACGGCCGGGGCGAGCTGGTGATCGCGCCGTCGCCGCGCAGCGAGGCGGTGGCCGCGCAGTTCGCCGCCGCGGGCATTCCCACGCAGATTTCGGACAACGTGCGCGGCGCGCTCTGGGCCAAGCTGGTGCTCAACTGCGCCTACAACGCGCTGTCGGCCCTGTCGCAGCAGCCTTACGGGCAACTGGTGCAGGCCCCTGGTGTGACAGACGTGATTGCCGATACCGTGGCCGAATGCCTAGCCGTCGCAAAGGCCGATGGCGTCACCATTCCGGGCGATATCGATGCGGCTGTGCGCGGTATCCCGGCCACCATGCCGGGGCAGCATTCGTCCACCGCGCAGGACCTGGCGCGGGGCAAGCCCACCGAGATCGATCATCTGAATGGGTATGTGGTGAGTCGTGGAGAGGCGCTGGGCGTGCCCACGCCTTTGAACCGGGCGTTGCAGGTGTTGGTAAAGTTGGCTGAGGCGAGGCGGGTTTCTGGAGGGTGATCGAGCCTGTTTGGGCCGCATGCTTTTTTGAAGGTCGGAGGCCGGGATGTGCGCCCGGCGGCGCACCTTCTTTCTTTTGCGTCGCCAAAAGAAAGAAGGCAAAGAAAAGGCG
>NZ_AKJX01000135.1 GCF_000276605.1 Acidovorax sp. CF316
GGCGGCCGGCCATGGCCTCCATTCACCCCTGCAAGCCATGGCATCTCACGACTTCGACGTTCTCATCGTAGGCAGCGGCCTCGCCGGTCTCTCCGCGGCCCTGCACCTGGCGCCCACGCACCGCGTGGCCGTGATCACCAAGCGCCAGTTGCACGACGGTGCCAGCGGCTGGGCCCAGGGCGGCATCGCCGCCGTGCTGGCCGACGGGGACAGCTTCGGCGCCCACGTGGACGACACCCTGGTGGCCGGCGCCGGCCTGTGCGACCTGGCCGCCACGCGCTTCGTGGTGGAGAACGCGCCCGAGGCCATTGCCTGGCTGCAGCAGCTGGGCGTGCCGTTTTCGCTGGAGGACGGCGCCCTGCACCTCACGCGCGAAGGCGGCCACAGTGCGCGGCGCATCGTGCACGCCACCGATGCCACGGGCGCGGCCGTGCAGCGCACCCTGATCGACGTGGTACGCGCCACGCCGGGCATCACCCTGTTCGAGCAGCACACGCTGGTGGACCTGATCAGCGCGCGCAAGCTCGGCGCCAAGGGATCCGACCGGTGCCTCGGCCTGTATGCGCTCGACGAAGCCACCGACGAGGTCATCACCTTCCGCGCGCCGCAGACCATTCTGGCCACGGGCGGCGCCGGCAAGGTCTACCTGTACACCACCAACCCCGACACCGCCACGGGCGACGGCATCGCGGCCGCCTGGCGCGCAGGCTGCCGCGTGGCGAACCTGGAGTTCATCCAGTTCCACCCGACCTGCCTGTACCACCCGCACGCCAAGTCGTTCCTGATCACCGAGGCCGTGCGCGGCGAGGGCGGCCTGCTCAAGCTGCCCGCAGCGGCCGGCGGCACGCGCTTCATGCCCCAGCACGACGAGCGCGCCGAACTGGCGCCGCGCGACGTGGTGGCCCGCGCCATCGACTACGAGATGAAGCGCCATGGCCTCGATTGCGTGCACCTCGATATCTCGCACCAGAGCCCGGCCTTCCTGCAGGAGCACTTTCCCAACATCCTGGCGCGCTGCGCCGAGCTCGGGATCGACATCACCAAGGAACCGATCCCCGTGGTGCCAGCCGCGCACTACACCTGCGGCGGCGTGCTCACCGACCTGGCGGGACGCACCGACCTGCCCGGCCTGTTCGCCATCGGCGAGACGGCCTGCACCGGCCTGCACGGCGCCAACCGCCTGGCCAGCAACTCGCTGGTCGAATGCATGGTGTTCGCACGCGCGGCCGCACAGGCCATCGCCGCGGCCCCCGCGGTGGAACTGCCCGCACTGCCGCAATGGGACGACAGCCGCGTGACCGACGCCGACGAGTGCGTGGTCATCTCGCACAACTGGGACGAGCTGCGCCGCTTCATGTGGGACTACGTGGGCATCGTGCGCACCAACAAACGCCTGGACCGCGCGGCCCACCGCATCGCGCTGCTGCAGGGCGAGATCCACGAGTTCTACTCGCACTTCCACGTCACGCGCGACCTGCTGGAGCTGCGCAACCTGGTGCAGGTGGCCGAGCTCATCGTGCGCAGCGCACAGATGCGCCGCGAGAGCCGGGGCCTGCACTTCAGCCGCGACTACCCCGATCTGGCCGCCCCCGCCGCGCCTACAATCCTGGTGCCACCGGTGGCCTGAGGGCCTGAACCCATGACCTACAGCGTCAAGGAAATCTTCTACACCCTGCAGGGCGAGGGCGGGCAGGCAGGCATGCCCGCCGTGTTCTGCCGCTTTGCGGGCTGCAACCTGTGGAGTGGCCGCGAGGCCGACCGCGCCAGCGCCATCTGCCGTTTCTGCGACACCGACTTCGTGGGCACCGACGGCACCCTGGGCGGCAAGTTCGCCGATGCCGATGCCCTGGCCGAGCGCATTGCCGCCCAGTGGCCCGCCCACGATGCCGATCACCGCCTGGTGGTGCTCACCGGTGGCGAGCCCCTGCTGCAGGTGGATGCGGCGCTGATCGAGGCCCTGCACGCGCGGCGCTTTCGCATTGCCGTGGAGACCAACGGCAGCGTGGCCGCGCCGCCGGGCATCGACTGGCTGTGCGTGAGCCCCAAGGCCGGCGCACCCTGGGTGCAGCAGCAGGGCCAGGAACTCAAGCTCGTCTGGCCCCAGGCCGGCATGGACCTGGCGGCCATTGCCGCCACCGGGCAGTTCGCCCAGCGCTTCCTGCAGCCCATGGACGGGCCCGACCAGGCCGCCCACATCGCCCTGTGCATCGCCACCTGCATGGAGCAGCCCGCCTGGCGGCTGAGCCTGCAGACCCACAAGATCAGCGGCATCCGCTAGTCCCCTGCTCCTCCTCTTCCTGCCATGCAGTTCACGATTTCCCAGCGCTTCTTCTTCGACGCGGCCCACACCCTGCGCCGCGAGATCGAGGCCGAAGGCAGCCGCCGCATCCACGGCCACACCTACCACGCCGAGGTCTCGCTCAGCGGCCCGCGCGACCCCGCCACCGGCATGGTGCTGGACCTGGGCCTGCTGCGCCGGGGGCTGGACGTGGTGCGCGAGCAGCTCGACCACCACATGCTCGACGAGGTGCCCGGCCTGGGCATTCCCACGCTCGAAAACCTGTGCCTGTTCATCGCCCAGGCCCTGCCTGCCGAGCTGCGCCCGCGCGTGAGCCGCGTGCGCGTGTGGCGCGAGGCGCTGGGCGACAGCTGCGCGCTCGACTTCACACCGCCCTGAGCTCCCGCTCACGCCTGCCTGGCAGGCGCCTGCCAACACCTCCCTGACTTCAACCCGAGGAAGAAGCCCGATGTTCCGCACCCTGCTCAAATCCAAGATCCACCGCGTGGCCGTGACCCAGTGCGAGCTGCACTACGAGGGCTCGTGCGCCATCGACGAAGACCTGCTCGATGCCGCAAACATCGCCGAGAACGAGCAGATCCACATCTGGAACATCAACAACGGCGAGCGCTTCGTCACCTATGCCATCAAGGGCCAGCGCGGCAGCGGCATGATTTCGGTGAACGGCTCGGCCGCGCGCCGCGCCAGCCAGGGCGACCTGGTCATCATTGCCGCCTTTGCCCAGGTGCACGAGGAGCAGGTGGCCGGCCACGTGCCGCAACTGGTGTTCGTGGACGGGCACAACCGCCAGTCCGCGCTGCGCCACGCGGTGCCCACGCAGGCCGTGTGAGCATGACCTCGGCACCGACGATGACGGCGGCGACCGGCGACCACCTGGTCGCCCGCAGCCTGGCCCATGTCTGGCACCCCTGCACGCAGATGAAGCGGCACGAGGCCCAGCCGCCCGTGGCCATCGCCCGCGCGCAAGGCCCCTGGCTCTACGGCACCGATGGCCGGCGCTACCTCGATGGCATCAGCTCCTGGTGGGTCAACCTGTTCGGCCACAGCCACCCGCACATCAAGGCCGCCCTCGCCGACCAGATGGAGCGGCTGGACCATGTGATGCTGGCCGGCTTCACGCACGCCCCGGTGGTCGAGCTGTCGGAGCGCCTGGGCGCACTCACGGGCCTGGGCCATGCGTTCTATGGCAGCGACGGCGCTGCCGCCACCGAGATCGCGCTGAAGATGAGCGCCCACTACTGGCGCAACACGGGCCGCCCGGGCAAGAGCCGCTTCGTGGGACTGGCCGGTGGCTACCACGGCGAGACCGTGGGGGCGCTGGCGGTGACCGACATCGCGCTGTTCCGCGAGGCCTATGCCCCGCTGGTGCGCCTGGCCGCCACCGTGCCCAGCCCCGATGCGCGCGCCGCAGCACCGGGCGAGACACCCGCGGACGTGGCCCGGCGCAGCGCCGCCGCGCTCGAGGCCTGGCTGGCCGAGCACCATGCCGACACCGCCGCGCTCATCGTGGAGCCCCTGGTGCAGTGCGCGGCCGGCATGGCCCTGCACGACCCCGAATACCTGCGCCTGGCGCGCGCGCTGTGCGACCGCTACGAGGTGCACCTGGTGGTGGACGAGATCGCCACCGGCTTCGGCCGCACGGGCAGCATGTTCGCGCACCAGCAGGCCGGCATCCGGCCCGACTTCATCTGTCTGTCCAAGGGCCTCACGGGCGGCACCTTGCCGCTGTCGGCGGTGCTGACCACGGACACGGTCTACCAGGCCTTCTATGCCGACGAGGTGGCGCGCGGCTTTCTGCACTCGCACTCGTACACCGGCAACCCGTTGGCCTGCCGCGCGGCCCTGGCCACGCTGGAGCTGTTCGACCAGCTGGATGCGCTGAACGCCAACCGGGCCCTGGCGCAGCGCATCGACACCGCCTGCGCGCCCCTGGCCCGCCACCCGCGCGTGCGCCATGCGCGCCGCCTGGGCATGGTCTGGGCCTGGGACATCGAAACCACCCTGCCCGACTTTTCGCGCCGCTACCACCAGCACGCCATGGCCGGCGGCCTGGTGCTGCGCCCCATCGGCAACACGCTGTATGCCATGCCGCCCTATGTGCTCGATGGCGAGGCCATCGACTGCCTGGCCAGCGGTGCGCTCGGCGCGCTCGATGCCACCCTGAACGAGGAGACCTGCTGATGGCGATCGCATGTTTTGTGACCGGTACCGATACCGGCGTGGGCAAGACGCTGGTGTCCGCCGGCCTGCTGCACGCGCTGGCACGGCACCACCGCCGCGTGGTCGGCATGAAGCCGGTGGCCGCGGGCGTCGTGCCCTGGGACGGCGACTGGGCCAGCGAAGACGCCATCGCGCTGCGCGCGGCCTCCACCGTGGCCGTTCCGGCGGCGCTGGACAACCCGGTGCTGATGCCCGACCCGCTGTCGCCGCACATCGCGGCGGCACGCGCGGGCATGCAGATCGACATCGCGGCCATCGTGCGCAGCTACCAGGCCCTGGCGGCCGAGGCCGATGCGGTGGTGGTCGAAGGTGCCGGAGGCTTTCACGTACCGCTGTCGGACACAGCGACCGGCGCCGACCTGGCCCAGGCCCTGGCCCTGCCCGTGGTGCTGGTGGTGGGCCTGCGCCTGGGCTGCCTGAACCATGCGCTGCTGACGGCCGAGGCCGTGCGCGCGCGCGGCCTCACGCTGGCCGGCTGGGTGGCCAACCGCGTGGACCCCGCGATGCTGGCCGCGGACGAGAACATCGCCTACCTGCGCGCGCGGCTGCAGGCCCCGCTGCTGGCCGAGGTGCCGCACCAGGCCGTGCCCGAAGCGCGCAGCCTGGTCTTCGAACTGCCCGGGGACTGGCAATGAACGCGCCGGCAGCCTCCTGGCTCGACGAGATTCCGGCGCGGCTGGCGGACATCGGGCGCGCCCACCTGCTGCGCCGCCGCCGTGTGGTGCAGCCCGCGGGCGGCGCCCGGCTGCTGGTGGACGGGCAGCCCATGCTGGCCTTTTGCAGCAACGACTACCTGGGTCTGGCCGGCCACCCGGCGCTGGCCGAGGCCGCGCGCGAGGCCACGCACCGCTTTGGCGTAGGCTCGGGCGGCTCGCCCCTGGTCAGCGGGCACAGCGCCGCCAACGCGGCGCTGGAGCAGGAGCTGGCCGCCTTCGTGCAGTTGCCGCGCGCCCTGTACTTCTACGCCGGCTATGCCACCAACACCGGCATCATCCCGGCGCTGGTGGGCGACGGCGATGCGCTGTTCTCCGACGCGCTCAACCACGCCTGCCTGATCGACGGTGCACGCCTGTCGCGCGCCACCATCCACCGCTACCCGCATGCCGACCTGGCGGCGCTGGAGGCGGCCCTGGCGGCCAGCCCCGCGCGGCGCAAGCTGGTGGTCAGCGACGCGGTGTTCAGCATGGACGGCGACCTCATCGACATCCCGGCGCTGCTGGCGCTGTGCGAGCGCTTCGATGCCCTGCTGCTGCTCGACGACGCCCATGGCTTCGGCGTGCTCGGGCCACAGGGGCGCGGCAGCCTGGCGCAGGCCGGCCTCACCGGGGCCGCCGCATCGCGCCGGGTGCTCTACATGGCGACGCTGGGCAAGGCCGCCGGCGTGGCCGGGGCCTTCGTCGCAGGCGATGCCGCGCTGATCGAATGGCTGCTGCAGAAGACGCGCACCTACATCTTCGCCACGGCCGCCCCGCCGCTGCTGGCCAGCGCCCTGAGCAAGAGCCTGGAGCTGATCGCGGCGGCCGATGACCGGCGCCAGCAGCTCGGCGCGCGCATCGCGCAGCTGCGCAGCGGGCTGGCCGCCCTGCCGGCCGCAGTGGGCTGGCACCTGCTGCCCTCGGACACCGCCGTGCAGGCGCTGGTGATCGGCAGCAACGAGGCCGCGCTGGCGGTGATGGAAAGCCTGCGCGCAGAGGGCCTGTGGGTGCCCGCGATCCGCCCGCCGACGGTGCCGGCCGGCACGGCGCGGCTGCGCATTGCGCTGTCGTCCGCGCACACCGCAGAAGACGTCGATCTGCTGCTGCAGGCGCTGCAACGGCACGCGGCAGGGTGCACTACGACAGCGCAGACCTGAGGTCTCACGCCCCAAGCGCTGCGCGTGAAACTGGCCCAGCCGAAGCCAGTGCTCCCGTGCAAGGGCCGCCAAGCTGCGGATGCGGCGCTTCGCTTGCGTGCACCGGGAGCGTCCCCCTCCCAGATTGCGAAGCAATATGAGAGAGGGTTAAGGCGCGAAGCGACTCAGGGGGTGTTTCTCCCTACGTGCTTTCCTTGATCACGCGCCCGTGCAGGGGCTGCAAGGGGCGCGCATTGGCGCTGTAGACCTTGCGGAAGGCCTTGATCTGCTGCGCGCTGAGCTTGACGGGCTCCTTGAGCACCATCCACTGCACGCCTTCCGAGCACGGCGGCGTGGTCAGCGAACCCTCGAAGCTGTAGTAACCGTGCTTTTCCGGCAGCAGGGCCGCGGGATGCAGCGCCAGGCCATCGACCGTGACCTGCTCGCCCACGCGCGGCAGGTGCGCGAAGATGGGTTCCCAGGCCTGGTTCTTCTTGTTGCCCGGCTGGATCAGCACGGCCACCACGCCCAGGCCGCCGTCCTCGCCCTTGTGCACGAAGTGGGCGACCATCGCTGCGCGCTTGCCGCCCACGGCCTCCTCGCTGGGCGTATGGAAGTGGAACTGCAGCAGCTCCAGGGTTTTGCCGCCCACCACCAGCTTGCTGCCGGCCGGCACGTTGACCTGCACCGTGTGGCCGTTGTTGACCAGGGTGGGGGGCCCGGATGCGTACTGGAAGTCGAGCGCCGGCAAGGCCTCCTTGACCGTCTTGCGGATGTCGACAGGGCTCTGGGCCGTGCCGCGGGCACAGGCCTCGAAGCCCTGTTCGAGCGCGCCCCAATGGGCTGCGCCATGCTTGCCCTTGTACTCCCAGTGCGCGTGCGGGCCCTGGGCATTCGCCAGGGTGGCACACAGCGCAAGGCAGGCAAAGGTCACGCGTCGAATCAATTTCTGGTGTGTCATGGTTATATTGAAGACGAGGGTGGTAGACACCGCTGCCGCCCGGGGCACGCGCACGCGCACCTTCGGCGTTGTCCAATCGAAAACGGGCGGGCAGGCGGAAGGGGGGTGGTGAAACAACAACGCAAAGAGGCGTGCGCAGCCAGCCTGGAGACCGCACCAGGCTGCCGCGATTCTGTACAGCAACGCCTGGTTGGAGAGCCCCGAAGGGGAGAGCCCCTTGCCCCATGTCAACCATAAGGGGCGGCACCAGCGCACGGCCACCCCATGCCGCATCCGCCTTGGCTTGTCACACAATCCGCTCCATGCCCCAACTCCTGCTGGTGGACGACCACCCCCTGTTCTGCGTCGGCTTTGCCCATGCGCTGGCCCATGCCTGGCCGGGCGCCCAGGTGGACACCGCCGCCACGCTGGACGCGGGCCTGCAGGCCGCCGCCAGCCGGCCGGGGCTGGACATCGTGCTGCTCGACCAGCGCCTGGGGGCCCACAGCGGGCTGCAGGGTCTGGCGCTTTTTGCCCGGCAGTTCCCGCTGGTGGCCCGGGTGCTGATCTCGGGCGACGAGGACCCGGCCCTGCAAGCGGCCGCGCGGGACGCGGGTGCCAGCGGCTTCCTCGGCAAGTCGCAGCCCGTGCACGCCATGGCCGCCGCACTGGCCACCGTCGCAGCCGGGGGGCTGGTGTTCGGCCCGCTGCCCGCGGCAGCCGCGGATGGGTCGGCAGGCCCCACGGCGCGGCAGATGGAAGTGCTGCTGCTGGTGGCCCAGGGCCAGCCCAACAAGCGCATCGCGCAGGTGCTGGGCATTGCCGAGCGCACCGTCAAGCTGCATGTCACGGCGCTGCTCGGCGCACTGCAGGCACGCAATCGCACGCACCTGGTGGCGCTGGCGCGCGAGAAAGGGCTGCTCTAGATGGCCGCGGCGGCACCGGGTGGGCTGCCCGACGCCCAGGCGCTGGATACGCTGTACCGGGGCGCGCCCCTGTCCGCGCTGGTGGGCGTGGTGGAGGCCTTTTTCCTGAGCGTGCTGTTCTGGCGCGAGGTGCCGGCCACCGCTATTGCGCTCTGGCTGGCGGCGTTTGTGGCTGTGCGCGGCCTGCGCATCGCCCTGGGCATGGCCTACCGCCGCAGCCCCGCGGCACCCGGCGCGCGCCCCGCCTTCTGGGCACGCTGGGTGGTGGTGAGCGCACTGGCGCAGGCCCTGGCCTGGGGCATCGGCAGCTGGGTGCTGCTGGCGCCCGCCAACCTGGTGGCCGAGGTGGCCCTGCACATCGGCCTGGCCGCCGTGGTGCTCGGCAGCGTGGCCCACCTGGCCCACCACCTGCCCGCGCTGGCGGCCTATGCGGCGGGCGTGTTCGGCCCGCTGGCGGCGCGCGACCTGTTCGTGGCGCAGCCGCTGCACACCCTGCTGGCGCTGGGTGCCGTGCTGATGGGGCTGTATGTCTGGCATGCCGGCCGGGCCCAGGCCCGCACCATTGCGCAGGCAGCCGCCCAGCAGCACGAGCGCCAGGAGCTGATTGCCGCATTGCAGCGCGAGAACGAGGCCACGCGGCTGGCGCGCCAGGAGGCCGAGGCAGCCCACGCCTCCAAGGCGCAGTTCCTCGCCGCCGTGGGCCACGACCTGCGCCAGCCGCTCAACGCCATGCAGTTGCTGGCCTACACGCTGCAGCAGCCCGCACCACGCGAACGGGTCGAATACCTGACCGCCACCCTGATGGAATGCGCGGCGAGCATGAGCGCCCTGGTGGAAGGTCTGCTGGAGCTGTCGCGGCTGGACGCCCGCTCCATCACGCCCCGCCCGGCGCGCTTTGCGCTGCAGTCGCTGTTCGACGAGCTGGCGGGCACCTTCGCGGTGCAGGCCCAGGCCAAGGGCCTGGTGTTCAGCATGCAGCCCGGCAGCGTGCACGTACAGGGCGACCGCGCCCTGCTGGCACGGGTGCTGTCCAACCTGGTCTCCAACGCCATCCGCTACACGCCGGCAGGCTTCGTGCGGCTGCAGACCAGCGTGCACGGCGCCCTGGTGGAGGTGAGCGTGGAGGACTCGGGCGTGGGCATCGATGCCGCCGAGCTGCCCCACATCTTCGACGAGCACTACCAAGTCGGCCATCCGGGGCGCGAGCGCGGCCAGGGGCTGGGCCTGGGGCTTGCGACGGCCAGGCGCCTGTGCGTCCTGCTCGGCCTGGAACTGGGCGTGCAGTCGCAGCCCGGCCAGGGCAGCCGCTTCGCCCTGCGCCTGCCGCTGGCGCCCGAGACGCCTGCCATGCCCGCAAGCCTGCCCGCGGCCACGCCGCAGGATGCCTGGCCGCTGCCGCCGCCCGCGCCGGCCGCGCAGCGGGTGCTGGTGCTGGAGGACGACGCGGGCTCGCGTAGGGCCCTCACCGAGGTCCTGCAGGGCTGGGGCTGCGAGGTCACGGCGGCGGCCAGCCTGCAGGAGGCGCTGCAGCAGCCATGGCCGGCGCATGCGCAGCCCGACGCCCTGGTGGTGGACTGGCACCTGCCGCAGGGCATGGACGGGTTCGACGCCATCGCGGCCCTGCGCAGCGCCATCGGCCATGCCGTGCCGGCCCTGCTGGTCACTGCCGAGGCCACCCCCGACCTGCAGGCCCGCGCCGCAGCCGCCGGCCTGCCGCTGCTGCCCAAGCCGATCGCACCCATGAAGCTGCGCGCCTTCCTGCAAAGCCACGCGGCCGCGTGAGCCCGGCGGGGTGGCCAGGGCCGCCACCCCACCTGCCCTTTGGTGCTATTGGCAGCAGGACACGGGCTTTCTAAGCTTGGGCGAATTCTTGTCACGGTTCGCACCCTTGCACCTAATGCCTCCATCCCTCACCATCGCATCGGCCACCCTGGCAGCACTGGCCCTGCTGCTCACCGCCCTGTCCCTGCAGGTCTCGCGCCTGCGCATGCACCACCGCCAGACCTGGGGCGATGGCGGGCACAAGGACCTGGCCGTGGCGGTGCGCACGCACGCCAACACGCTGGAGCAGTCGCTGCTGTTCGGCCTGCTGCTGCTGGCGCTCGTACAGGCCGGCGGCACCGGGCCCACCACCCTGGCCGCGGTCTGCAGCGTGTTCGTGCTGGCGCGCCTGATCTATTGCACGGCGGCCTTCGGTCGCCGCCTGCCCTGGCGCCAGGCAGCCCATGCGCTGACCCTGCTGTGCCAGCTGGCGGCCACCCTGCTCCTGGTGCGCGCGGCATGGACCAGCTGACCCCCGCCCTGCGGCACTGGCACGGCCAGGGCCGGTTCATCACCGTGCGGGGCCAGCGCCTCTTCGTTGCCGAGGCGGGCCGGGGCAGCAGCTTGCTGCTGGTCCATGGCTACCCCACGAGTTCCTACGACTGGCATGGTGTGTGGAACGCGCTGGCGGTGCGCTACCACGTGATCGCCCCCGACCTGCTGGGCATGGGCTTTTCGGACAAGCCGCCAGGGCACGCCTACCGCCTGGAGGACCATGCCGATCTGCTCGACGCCCTGCTCGCGCAGCAGGGCGTGGAAAGCTGCCACATCGTCGCCCACGACCTGGGCGTGAGCGTCGCGCAGGAGATGCTGGCGCGCCGTCTGGAGCAGCCGCAGGCGGGCTGCCGCATCGAATCGCTGGTATTGCTCAATGGCGGCGTGTGTCCCGAGGCGTACGCACCGCGCCCGATACAGCACCTGCTCTCGTCCCCGCTGGGCCGGTGGGTGGGACCGCGCATTCCGCGGCGTGCATTCGAGCGCACGGTGGCGGGCCTGTTCGGGCCGCGCACGCAGCCCGCGGCCGGGCTGCTCAATGACTTCTGGGCCCTGCTCAACCATGGCCAGGGGCGGCGCATTTCGCACCAGCTGGGGCGTTTCTACATCGAGCGCATGGCCCTGCGCGATCGCCTGGTGGCGCCGCTGGTGGCCCGGGCCGTGCCCGTGCGCCTGATCAACGGCAGCGCCGACCCCAACTCGGGCGCCCACATGGCCCGGCGCTACCGCGAGGTGGTGCCACATGCGGACGTGGTGGCGCTCGACGGCATCGGCCACTGGCCGCAGATCGAGGCCCCCATGGCCATGCTGCGCGCGCTGCACGGCTTCCTGCAGTCCATCGAGGCACCGGTGGGGCTTGCACCGGACGACGCCGACGCCCTCCCGATAAGCCGATAAACTGGCGGGCCCTGCGCCGCGCACACCTGCGGCGTCTTCGCTCACCGCACCGGCCACCGGCCGGGTGCACCGATTTTTCGTGGAACCACCATGCCCCATCTCATCGTCGAGTACTCCGGCAACCTGCCGCACTACCCCGAGGCCGAAGCGCTGACCGCGCTCAATGCCGCGCTGTGCGCCCACCCCCAGGTGCTGGACGAGCTGGACCTCAAGACCCGCTTCGTGGTGGCCGACAGTTTCGAGATCGGCACCGCCCCGGCGCAGCGCGCCTTCGTGCATGCGCAGCTGCGCGTGCTCTCGGGCCGCACGCCCGAGGCCAAGAAGGAGCTGTCGGACCTGATCGCCGACGTGCTGCGCCAGCTCACGCCCAAGCCCCAGGGCGTGCTGGTACAGCTGAGCGTGGAGATCGTGGACATGGACCGCGGCTCGTACGCCAAGGAAAAGCTGTAGGAACCTGTTCAGGTTCATGGCACCTGCCCTGCCGGGCAGCCCCCAACGACAAAGCCGCCCAGGGCATGGCCCTGGGCGGCTTTGTCGTTCCTGTCGCGGAGGAAAAGTCCGTGCTGCGCCCCCCTCGCATCCCCACCAGGTGGAAGGCGCACAGCACGGACCTGGAACCGGGCCACCCGCTGCAACAGGTGGTCCGGCCCCTAGCCTCCGTCAGAACGTGTGGCGCACGCCGAACTCGTAGCCGGTCACGTCGTTGCCGGCAGCGATGGTCGGGCTGCCCAGCGACGAGGACGACACGGCCAGGCCGCGCGTGGCAGCGCGGTCGTTGCTGATGCGCGCCACGGTGGCGTACAGCTGCGTGCGCTTGGACAGGTTGTGGCCGTAGCCGATGGCGAACTTCTGCGAGTCGGCGTTGTTCACGTCCTTGCGCTTGAAGTTGACGTACGAGGCACGCAGCTCGCCTACGCCCAGCGGCACCGTGGCGCCCAAGGTGTACATGTCCACGCGGCGGCCGTTGCCACGCTCGGTGGCGAACAGGGCCATGGGCTTGACCACGCCGAAGCTGTAGGACACGCCGACGTTGCTGGACTTGTAGTCGACCGCGTTGGCAGTGGCGGCACCGCCGCGCGTCTCGCCGAAGGCCAGGGCCACGTTCAGCGGGCCGTTGGCATAGCCGGCGCGCACGGCCAGGGAGTTGCCCATGCGGTCGTTGACCTGGTTGGACAGCTGCTCGCCCAGGGCGTACTGCAGCTGGCCGTAGAAGCCGCCCAGTTCGGGCAGCAGGTAGTTCAGGCCGTTGCTGGTGCGCTTGGGGGCGCTGCCTTCGGGCGTGCCGGCGGCCGAGGTGGCGCTGCCGACCATGTTGGCGCCGTTGTTGCCGCCCACGCCGGAATCGCCGAAGGGATCGAAGGTCTCGATGTTCAGGTAGGCGGGCGACTTGTCGCGGCCCAGGCGGACTTCACCGAAGCCACCCGAGATGCTCACGGTGGAGCGGCGGTCGAAGCGAAAGCCCGCGGCCGTGCCGTTGTCCGTGGCCAGGCCACTTTCGAGCCAGAAGCCGGCCTTCAGGCCGCCCCCGAGGTCTTCCACGCCGCGAAAGCCCAGGCGGCTGCTGGACTGGCCGCCGCTGGACAGGCCGGTGACGCTGTTGGTGTCGCTGGACATGCGCACCAGCGATGCATCGACCACGCCAAACAGGGTGACGCTGGACTGCGCCTGGGCACCGGCGGCAGCAGCAAGGGTCAGGGCCGCGAGGGCAATGAGTTTGAGTTTCATGGAGTTCACTTCTTCGATATGGGCAGATCACCGGGGCATGGCATGCGGCACGGCACGCATCCCACCGGTCGGCGCCCCGTGGTGGGGAGCTGCGTCCATTAGAAAAAGCCCGTGTGACAGTACTGGGGTAAACCCTTGCACACCCAGCGGAAAATAAGCATGCATAGCAACGCTTGCGCCGCCTGGTGTATATGCACGGAAAGGCGCCCGAGCGCGGGGGTGGGGTGCACGGCGCGCGCCGGCGCGTGCCCGCCCCGCGGTTCAGCTCAGCAGTTGCGCATCGAGCCAGCCGCGCAGGCTGTTGATGAAGGCCCAGCCGTTCACGCGCGGCAGGTCTTGGAGCCGCACCACGGCCTCGGCCACGCGCCCCTCGCGCAGGGCCACGGCACGTCCCACGCCGGGCAGCAGGCCGCAGGCCAGCGGCGGCGTGACCCAGCGGCCGTCCAGGCGCAGGGCGATATTGCCGAAGGTGCCTTCGGTGATCTCGCCCGCCCGGTTCCACAGCACCGTGTCGAGCACGCCGGGTGTGGTGGGTGCAAACGCCGCGTAGTGCGCGCGGCGCGTGGTCTTGTGGCGCACGAACTCGCTGTCGGCCTCGTCGAAGGCGCGGTCGGCCAGGCGCAGGTGCACGGGGGTGGGCGTGGGCTGCAGCGCAAAGGCTTCGGCGCGTGGCGCGCCCCGGCTGTCCAGCAGCAGGCGCACGCGCCAGGCGCCGCTGGCGTGCTGCACCGCCAGCGCCTGCAGGCAGGCCTGTACGCGGGCCAGGTCCCAGGGGTAGCCGAAGTGCGCGGCAGCGACCGCCATGCGGGCCAGGTGGTCGTCCCGGTGGCGCAGTTGCCCATCGACCAGCGCCAGCGTTTCGAGCAGCTCGAACGCGGCACTGGCACGCTCCACGAAGGCGCGCTTGTGGCGCCACTCGTGCCACTCGGCCTCGGCCTCGGCGCCCGAGGTGATGCCGCTGCCGATGCCGCAGGTGGCGGCCACCGCATCGGGCCCCTGGGCCAGCACCACGGTGCGGATGGGCACGTTGAAGGTCGCGGCCACACCGCCCTGGCCCGGTGGCCCGTGCGGGCGCACCACGCCCACGGCGCCGCAGTACACGCCTCGCGGCGCGGGCTCCAGATCGCGGATCAGCTGCATGGCGCGCACCTTGGGCGCGCCCGTGACCGATCCGCAGGGGAACAGGGCCGCGAACACGTCTGTCAGCGTGGTGCCGGCGCGCGTGCGCGCCTGCACGTCGGAAGTCATCTGCCACACCGTGGGCAAGGCCTGGGTGTGGAACAAGCGCGGCACGCGCACGCTGTGCGGCTGCGCGATGCGCGAGATATCGTTGCGCAGCAGGTCCACCACCATCACGTTCTCGGCCCGCTCCTTGGGCGCCGTGCGCAGGTGCTCGGCCTGCGCGGCATCGGCCTCGGGCGTGGCGCCGCGCGGTGCCGTGCCCTTCATCGGGCGGGCGAGGATGTCACCGCCCGCGGCATCGCTGGTCCAGTCGAAGAACAGTTCGGGCGAGACCGACAGCACCTGGATGCCGCCCGCATCGATGTGCGCGCAGTAGCCCTCGGGCTGGGTGCGGTGCAGCGCCTCGAACAGCGCCTGCGCGCTGCCCCGCGCATGGCCCTGCAGCGGCGCGGTGTAGTTGACCTGGTAGACCTCGCCATCGGCGATGGCCCCCTGGATGCGCGCCAGGCTGGCATCGAACTCGCCGCGCGGCAGGCTGGCCGCCCAGGCGATTTCGGCAGGCCCCTGCTCTGGTGCGTCGTGCGGCCAGGGCAGGGCCGCATCGTGCACGGCAAACCAGGCCAGCGGCCCGTCGGCGCCATGGGTGGCGAGCGCGGCATCGAAGGCCGGCGCCGCTTCGTAGCGCACATAGCCGATGCACCAGGCACCGCCCTGCGCCGCCGCATGCACGGCATCGAGCACGCCACGCACCTCGTGCAGCGCATGCGCCACCAGCACCGCGCGCGGCGGGCCGAACCCATGCCGCAGGCGCTGCGCGCCGGGTTCCTGGGGGCGGGTGAAATCGATGCGGGACGGCATGCGGAGGAGAAGGGCCGACTTAGGGCGTGTCATCAGTCATTTCGCCCCCGCGCTGGCCCCGGCATGCGGATGGATGCGCGAAGCGCGGCGCAGCCCATAGTGGACTATGGGCAACCCGAGCGACAAAGCAGACGCCGCATGCCGGGGCCAGCCCGGAGGGAAAGGCTGTAGCGCGGCGCATTGCGGCGTTGCCCTTCGCTTGCGTAGCCATGCTATGCGGCGCTCAGGGCGCCTTGCACTGCACCGCGCTGCAGCCTTTCGCGGGGGCGAAATGAATGATGACACGCCCTATGCCGCGCCGATGTGCGGCACCAGCCCCTGGACGGGCTGGCCGCCCTTGAGCGCCGCCGTGAAGGCCAGCATGCGGTCGATGGGCTGGCGTGCGCGCGGGATCAGCGCCGGATCCACATGCACCGCGTTGGCACCGGTTTCCAGCACCCGCGCCACGTCGGCCAGGCCGTTCATCGCCATCCAGGGGCAGTGCGCGCAGCTCTTGCAGGTGGCGCTGTTGCCGGCGGTGGGGGCTTCGTAGAAGGTCTTGCCGGGGTTGAGCGTGCGCAGCTTGTGCATCATGCCGTTGTCGGTGGCGACGATGAACTCGCGCGCATCCATCTCGCGCGCGGCCTTGAGGATGGCCGAGGTCGAGCCGACCGCATCGGCCAGGGCCACCACGTCGGCCGGGCTTTCGGGGTGTACCAGCACCTTGGCGCCGGGATGTTCCTTTTTGAGCGCTTCGAGCTCGAAGGCCTTGAACTCGTCGTGCACGATGCAGGCGCCGTTCCAGAACAGCATGTCGGCCCCGGTCTCGCGCTGGATGTAGGCCCCCAGGTGGCGGTCGGGCGCCCACAGGATCTTGTGGCCCGCCGCCTTGAGCGCGCCGACGATCTCGAGCGCGCAGCTCGACGTGACCAGCCAGTCGGCGCGCGCCTTCACGGCCGCGCTGGTGTTGGCATACACCACCACGGTGCGGTCGGGGTGGGCATCGCAGAAGGCGCTGAATTCGTCCACCGGGCAGCCCAGGTCGAGCGAGCAGGTGGCATCGAGGTCGGGCATGAGCACGGTCTTCTCGGGCGAGAGGATCTTGGCCGTCTCGCCCATGAAGCGCACGCCCGAGACCACCAGGGTCTGCGCCGCATGGTCGCGGCCGAAGCGCGCCATCTCCAGCGAATCGCTGACCAGGCCGCCAGTCTCCTCGGCCAGGTCCTGCAGGTCCGGGTGCACGTAGTAGTGCGAGACCATCACGGCGTTCTTCTCCTTGAGCAGGCGGCGGATGCGCTCCTTGAGCGCGGCGCGCTCAACCTGCGAGGGCTCGGGCGGTACGCGGGCCCAGGCGTGCTTGGTCGAGCAGACAGCGCCACCGTCTTCCAGCACCGTGATCGGCTGGTCGTATTCGACGTCGATGCGGTTCAGCGTGGCCGTGGTGCTCATGACAACTCCTGCAGCCGCATCGAGAAGTCGGTGGCCTTGACGTCCTTGGTCAGCGTGCCGATGGAGATGCGGTCCACGCCGGTCTCGGCCAGTTCGCGCAGGCCATCGAGCGTGACGCCGCCCGATATTTCCAGGACGGCGCGGCCCGCGTTGGTGCGCACGGCCTCGCGCAGCAGGGGCAGGGGCATGTTGTCGAGCAGCACCATGGTGGCGCCTGCGTCGAGCGCCTCGGCCAGTTGCTCCAGCGTCTCGACCTCGATCTCGATGAAGGCGGCCCGCGCGCCCACCTGCTGCTGCGCGGCGCGCAGCACGGCGGTGACGCCACCGGCCGCGGCAATGTGGTTTTCCTTGATCAGCACCGCATCGTGCAGGCCGATGCGGTGGTTGGTGCCGCCGCCCACGCGCACCGCGTACTTCTGCGCCAGGCGCAGGCCGGGCAGGGTCTTGCGCGTGTCCACGATGCGCGCACGCGTGCCGGCCACCACGTCGGCGTAGGTGGCCGTCTTGGTGGCCACGGCCGACAGCAACTGCAGAAAGTTGAGCGCCGTGCGCTCGGCGCTGAGCAGCGCGCGCGCGCTGCCCTCGATCTCCAGCACCACCTGGTCGGCGTTGCAGCGCTGGCCCTCGGCCACATGCCAGGTGAGCTGCACGCCGGGGTCCAGGGCCGTGAGGGCCGCCTCCACCCAGGGCGTACCGCAGATCACGGCGGCCTCGCGCGCCAGGATGCGCGCACGGGCGCGGCGCGCAGGGTCGATCAGGCCGGCGGTCAGGTCACCGCTGCCCACGTCTTCTGCCAGGGCACGGGCCACGTCTGCACGGGCCAGGGCTGCCACTTCGGCACTTTTTTCATCGTTGCTGGGATGGGTCATGGGCCGCGAGCATAGCGGCTTCTGGAACCGGGGTTTGGGACACCGCTGTCCCGGCGGCATACACCCTACACTCGCGCAATTTTGTCCAGGGGAGCCCCATGACCGATGCAACGCCTTCCTCCGCCACGCCCTACGGCACGCTGCCACCGGCGTCGCCGCTGCCCCAGCGCCGCCCCCTGAGCCTGCCGCGCCTGGCGCAGATGCGGGCGGCAGGCGAGAAGATGTGCATGCTGACGGCCTACGATGCGACCTTCGCGGCGGTCGCCGATGCCGCGGGCGTGGAATGCATCCTCGTCGGCGATTCGCTGGGCATGGTCTGCCAGGGCCTGCCCAGCACCGTGGGCGTGACACTGGACACCATGGCCTACCACACCGCCAGCGTGGCGCGCGGCCTGCACCGCGTGCAGGGAACGGCCTGGCTGGTGGCCGATCTGCCCTACGGCACGTATGCCGAAAGCCGCGAGCAGGCGCTGCGCAGCGCCTGCGTGCTGATGCAGGCGGGCGCGCACATGGTCAAGCTCGAAGGCGGCGGCTGGACCGCGCCCACGGTGGAGTTCCTGGTGCAGCGCGGCGTGCCGGTCTGCGCCCACCTGGGCCTGACGCCGCAGACGGTGCACGCCCTGGGCGGCTACCGCGTGCAGGGCCGCGGCGACGATGCCGCGCGCACGCTGCGCAAGCAGGCCCACGAGCTGCAGGACGCCGGCGCCGCCATGCTGGTGCTGGAGATGGTGCCCGCGGTGCTGGCCGCCGACCTCACCGGGGAGCTGGCGCACTGCCACACCATCGGCATCGGAGCGGGCAACGGCACGGCCGGCCAGGTGCTGGTGTTGCACGACATGCTGGGCATGAACCTGGGCAAGAACCCGAAGTTCGTCCACAACTTCATGCAGGACGCCGGCAGCGTGCGCGGCGCCATCGAGGCCTATGTGCAGGCCGTCAAGCAGGGGCGCTTTCCCGACAACGCCCTGCATGCCTGGTAGCGGGCGGCCCCCTCCCCTCCCTCCGTTTTTGGTTTTCTTCTCGCTTCCCTCTCCTTTTACTCCTGCTTTTTCCATGCTGATCGCCCACACCCTCGACGACCTGCGCCAGGCCCTGGCGCCCTACCGCCGCCCGGCCTTCGTGCCCACCATGGGCAACCTGCACGACGGCCACATCGCCCTGGTCGAGCAGGCGCTGCCGCTGGGTGACGTGACCGTGGCGAGCATCTTCGTGAACCGCCTGCAGTTCCTGCCGCACGAGGATTTCGACAGCTACCCGCGCACCTGGGAGGCCGACTGCAACCGCCTGCAGGCCGCCGGCTGCAAGGTGCTGTTCGCCCCGCGCGAGGCCGACCTGTACCCCGAGCCCCAGACCGTCAAGGTGCACCCCGACCCGGCCCTGGCCGACATGCTGGAGGGCCATTTCCGCCCTGGGTTCTTCACGGGCGTGGCCACGGTGGTGATGAAGCTGTTCGCCTGCGTGCTGGGCCAGAGCGGCGGCACGGCGGTGTTCGGCAAGAAGGACTACCAGCAGTTGATGGTGATCCGCCAGATGGTGCGCCAGTTCGCGCTGCCCATCACCGTGGTGGCCGGCGAGACGACCCGCGCGCCCGACGGCCTGGCCCTGAGTTCGCGCAACGGCTACCTGGGACTGCAGGAGCGGCAGGAGGCGGTGGCCTTGTCGCAGGCCTTGCGCCAGCTGGCTGTGCGCTGGGGACAGCAGCCATCGAGCGGGTTGGAGCTGGAGCAGCAGGCGATGGATGGCTTGCGGGCGCGGGGGTGGCAGCCGGACTACCTGACGGTGCGGCGGCGGGTGGATTTGCAGGCCCCCACGGCTGGGGATGCTGTGGGGAAGTTGGTGGTGTTGGGGGCGGCGCGGTTGGGGGGGACGCGGTTGATTGATAACTGGGAGTTTTGAGGTCGGATTCCTGGTTCCCCAGTCACCCTTCACTTGTTCTTGATTGAGCCGCATGCCTGGTTGAAGGGCGGAGGCCGGGATGTGCGCCCGGCGGCGCACCTACCGCCGTCGGTCAATGGTCGTTGCCGATGCATCGCAGAGTCCCTCCACCCCGACGCCTCAACCATACAAGCATCGCAGGTTGCCCCCATCGCCCACCGGGCGATGGGGGACGCAGACTGGGGGTCGCCTTCTCTTTGGTGACTTTCTCTTGGCGACGCAAGAGAAAGTTACTGCGCCGCCGGGCGCACGTCCCGGCTCCCGCCCTCAACCAAAGCACAAAGCAACCAAAGACACCATCACCACGCACCACGCACCGACCGATCAGGCAAGCCAATCGACTAAAACAAACACCCCTGATTACGGGCATACGCAGCCCGGTACTGCGTCAGGTCCAGCTCCGTCCGTACCCGATTGAGCCCCAACCTCCGGCAGGTAGCCGAAAACCGCTGCCGCAGCAGATCAGCCCACAGCCCCGAGCCCTTCATGCGCGTGGCAAAGTCGCTGCCATAGACCTTGCCGGCAGCCCGCTGCGCCGGATCGAGGCTGTGCAGATCCTGCACGCGCGCCAACACACGCGCCGCGCGCTGGGGATAGTGCAGCTCCAGCCACTCGCGGAACAGCGCATTCAGCTCCCACGGCAAGCGCAGCACGGTGTAGAAGGCACTCGTCGCGCCGGCCTCGTGCGCGGCCTGCAGCACCTGCTCCATGTCTTCGGTGATGAAGGGGATCTGCGGCGCCACGCTCACGCCCACGGGGATGCCCGCCTCGGCCAGGGTGCGGATGGTGCGCAGGCGCCGGTGGGGCGCGGCGGCGCGTGGCTCCATGCGGCGCGCCAGGGCGGGGTCGAGCGTGGTGATGGTGACGTACACGGCCGCCAGGCGCTGGGCGGCCAGCGGGGCCAGCAGGTCGAGGTCGCGCTCCACCCCGGCGGACTTGGTGATGATGGAGAACGGGTGGCGCATGTCGCGCATCACCTCGATCAGGCCGCGCGTGAGTTTCAGCTCGCGCTCCACGGGCTGATAGCAGTCGGTGGCCGAGCCGATGTTGATGAGCTGCGGCACATGGCTGGGCCGACCCAGCTCGTCGCGCAGCAGCGCGGCGATGTTGTGCTTGGCGATGATCTGCGTTTCAAAATCGAGCCCCGGCGACAGGTTGAGATAACTGTGCGTGGGCCGCGCATAGCAGTACACGCAACCATGCTCGCAACCCCGGTAGGGGTTGACCGAGAGATCGAAGTAGATGTCCGGCGAGTCGTTGGCGCAGATGGCGCTTTTGGCCGTCTCCAGGTGCACGCGCGTGGCGGGTGGGGCGGGTGCTTCGTCGCCCTCTTCGTCCACAGGGACATCCCAGCCATCGTCCACCGCCTCGCGCGTATCGCGCACAAAGCGGTGCGCCAGCGCCGTGGCCGCGCCCCGGCCGCGCACGGCCTGCAAGGGGATGCGCACGTCCTGCATCACCTGGGGGGCGTTCTCGTCGTCGATGGGTGGGCCGATGGGGTTGGACATGGGGGTACGGATAGCTGGCGGGCGCGCAGTCAGCGTGACGCCAAATACTGTATATGTATACAGTATAGTACCCGATGGATGGCGCGTTGGGTAGCGGTTTACACAGCCACAGGGCCCACACACCGCCGGCTACTCCTTGAAGAGCCCCTCGATCACCCCGCGCAGCCACTGGTTGCCCGGGTCGGCCTCGAAGCGCTTGCTCCAGTGCAGCGACACGGTGAAGTCGCGCAGCGGCAGCGCGGGCTCGATGATGGTGTAGCCACCGGCCGCAGCGAAGCCTTGCGCGATGTTGCGCGGCATGACCACGGCCAGGTCGGTTCCGCGCACGATGGAGGGCAGCACCATGAAGTGCTCGGTGGTCAGGCGCAGGCGGTCTTCGAGCTGCAGCAGCGCCAGGATGCGCAGGGTGTCCGAATGCGAGCGCACGGCGACGAATTCGAGCTGCTTGAGGTCGTCGAGCAAAGCCGCGCCGCTGCGCCGGCGCCGCGCGAAGGGGTGGCCTTCGCGCAGCAGCACGATGTAGCGGTCGCGCAGCAGCTGCACGTGCTGCGTGTCCTTCACCGCGGGCAGGAAGCCGAAGGCGAAGTCGATGCGGCCGCTGTCCAGCAGCGGCGCGATCTGCTCGCGCGGCACGGGCAGGGTTTCGAGCCGCACGCCGGGGGCCTGCTGGCGCAGCGCGAGCATCAGGTCGGGCAGGAAGCGGCCCTCGCCGATGTCGCTCATGTGGATGCGGAACACCTTGCGCGACTGCAGCGGGTCGAACAGGGCCGACTCGTTGAGCGCCTGCTCCAGCGTGCCCAGGGCGCTGCGCACGGCGTCGGCCAGGCGGTCGGCCCGGGGGGTGGGCTGAACGCCGCCGCCTGCGCGCACGAAGAGCGGGTCCTTGATCAGCAGGCGCAGCCGCGTGAGCGCCTGGCTGGCCGCGGGCTGGGTCAGGTCCATGAGCTCGGCTGCGCGGCTCACGCTGCGCGTGCGGTAGACCGCATCGAACAGGCGCAGCAGGTTGAGGTCGATGTCCTTGATATGCATTGTGCTGATACCACTTAGTCGCTTCATTGTATTGATGGATATTGCCAGGGGGTCGAAGATCGGTGCTTTCCACCCGCACCGTCACTTCGCCATGCTCCAGGCCACCGCGCCCCGCGCCACCGACGCGCCCTCTGCCACCCACCCGCGCCCCACCGTGCGCGAGGTCGTGCTCGACCTGCTGCGCGGCTTCGGCATAGACACCATCTTCGGCAACCCGGGCTCGACCGAGCTGCCGCTGTTCCTCGATTTCCCCAAGGACTTCCGCTACGTGCTGGGCCTGCAGGAGGCGGTGGTGGTGGGCATGGCCGATGGCTATGCCCAGGCCACGCACAACGCGGCCTTCGTGAACCTGCATTCGGCCGCTGGCGTGGGCCACGCCATGGGCAATATCTTCACGGCGCACAAGAACCGCACGCCGAT
Source organism: Acidovorax sp. CF316 (assembly GCF_000276605.1). GTDB lineage: Bacteria > Pseudomonadota > Gammaproteobacteria > Burkholderiales > Burkholderiaceae_C > Acidovorax. The sequence goes on from NZ_AKJX01000135.1 coordinate 22,384, forward strand.
GCTGATCACGGCAGGGCAGCAGGCGCGCTCGATCCTGCCGTTCGACCCCTTCCTGTTCTCGGGCCAGGCCACGGAGCTGCCCAAGCCCTACGTGAAGTGGAGCGTGGAGCCCGCGCGCGCCGAGGACGTGCCGCTGGCCATTGCCCGCGCCTACTACATCGCCATGCAGCAGCCGCGCGGGCCGGTGCTGGTGTCGATCCCCGCCGACGACTGGGACAAGCCCTGCGAGCCACTGCAGGCCCGCAGCGTGAGCACCGAGACCCGGCCCGAGCCGCGCGTGCTGGGCGCCATCGGCGACGCGCTCGACGCAGCCGAGCGACCGGTCTTCGTGGTCGGTGCGGCAGTCGACCGCGATGGCGCCTGGGACGATGTGCTGTCGCTGGCCGAGCGGCACAACGCCGCCGTGTGGATCGCCCCCATGTCGGGGCGCTGCGGCTTTCCGCAAGACCACCGGCTGTTTGCCGGCGTGCTGCCGGCCATGCGCGAGAAGATCGTGGCGCTGCTCGGCGGGCACGACCTGGTGTTTGCGCTGGGCGCCGCCGCCTTCACCTACCACGTGGAGGGCCACGGCCCGCATGTGCCGCCCGGTGCGCAGCTGGTGCAGTTGATCGAGGACCCGGGCACGGCCGCCTGGACGCCCGAGGGCACCTCGGCCGTGGGTGGCGTGCGCCTGGGCGTGCAGGACCTGCTGGCCCGCCCGGCCCCGCGCAAGCGCCCTGCCCCGCCACTGCGCGCGGTGCGCCCGCGTGCCGAACCTTCGGCGCTGATGGGCGTGCCCTACGTGATGCAGACCCTGGCCGAGGTGCGCGACGCACATTCCATCGTGGTGGAAGAGGCGCCGAGCTCGCGCGCCGCCATGCATGCCCACCTGCCCATCCTGCACAGCGAGACCTTCTACACGATGTGCAGCGGCGGCCTGGGCTACGCCATGCCGGCCGCCGTGGGCGTGGCGCTGGCGCGGCCGGAAAGCAAGGTCATCGGCCTCCTGGGCGATGGCTCGGCCATGTACTCCATCCAGGCGCTGTGGAGCGCGGCGCAGCTGCAGTTGCCCATCACCTTCATCATTCTCAAGAACCGGCGCTACGCGGCGCTGCAGGAGTTTGCGCCGACCTTCGGCTTCGGGCCCGAGGACAAGCTCGAAGGCACGGAGCTGCCGGACCTCGATTTTCTGGCGCTGGCCCGCGGCCAGGGCTGCGATGCCGTGCATGTGGACGACGCAGCGCAGCTGCACCAGGTGCTGCGCGATGCACTCGCACACCCGCGGCCCATCCTGGTGGAGATCGACGTGGCCTGAGCAAAAGGCCCCTATCGCAGCACGCCAACCCAGCAGACCCGGATGACCGGGCGCACCGTTTCAGGAGACATGACATGACGCACGACAACCCACAGAACCCTTCCCCATCCCATGGCCGCCGCCTGGCCGGCGCACTCGCCCTGGCGGCACTCGCGGGCAGCGCCCTGCTGTCCACCGGCGTGCACGCGGAAACCTACCCCGCCAAGCCCATCAAGGTGGTCGTCAACTTCCCGGCGGGCGGCGCGGCCGACCAGATCGCGCGCGCGGTGACGGTGCCGCTGCAGGCGGCGCTGGGCCAGCCCGTGGTGGTGGAGAACCGGGGCGGCGCGGGCGGCAACATTGGTGGCGAGGCCGTGGCCAAGTCGCCGGCCGATGGCTACACCTTGCTCATGAGCTCGGGTGGCATGGTCTCGGTGAACCCGCACATCTACCCCAAGATGCCGTTCGACCCGGTGAAGGACCTGCTGCCCGTGGCCGCCGCGGCGCGCGTGCTGGTGTTCCTGGAGGTGCGGCCCACGCTGCCGGTGAACACCGTCCAGGAGTTTCTGGCCTACCTCAAGGCCAACCCGGGCAAGGTGAGCTTCGGCACGCCGGGCAACGGCAGCTCGCCCCACCTGGCGGCCGAGATGCTCAAGGCCCAGGCCAATGTGTTTGCCGTGCACGTGCCCTACCGCGGTGCTGCGCCCGCCATGCAGGACCTGCTGGGCGGGCAGGTGGACTTCATGTTCGACCCGGGCATCGGCCTGCAGCACGTGAAGGCCAACAAGCTGCGCCTGCTGGCCGTGGGCAGTTCCAAGCGCTCGCCGCTGTTCCCTGACGTGCCCACGCTGGCCGAGGTGGGCTTGAAGGGCTTCGATGCCGATACCTGGTTCGGCTTCTATGCGCCCGCGGGCACCCCGGCCGAGGTGGTGACGCGCCTGAACCGCGAGATCAACAAGGTGCTGGCCACGCCCGCCGTGCAGGAGCGCATCACGGCCCTGGGCGGCGTGCCCGCGCCCATGTCGCCCGCCGACTTCAATGAGCGCGCAAAGATCGACAGCACGCGCTTCGGCGCGCTGATCAAGGCGCGCAACATCAAGGGGGACTGACCGATTCCCCGCCCCGGGCACCAATGCCCGCACGGTGCAGTGCGAGATTGCCGGCAAACCGCGCCAGCCGGCCTATAGTCCCGCGCTTTGCAACCACCACCGAGCGAGGTACCCCATGGCGCGCAAGCCCCAGATCATCCTGTCGTCCCTGGACGTCGACCGCATCGAAGCCCTGCTGGCCGCCATCCCGGCCAGCGTCTTCCCCGGCAAGGCCGATCTGCAGGCAGAGATCGACCGCGCCGAGGTGGTGCCCCCCGAGGAGATCCCGCCGCATGTAGTGACCATGAACTCCACGGTGCAGTTCGCCATCGAGGAAACCGGCAAGGAGTTCTGCCTGATGCTGGTCTACCCGCGCGACATGGACGGCAGCGCCGACCGCCTGTCGATCTTCGCGCCCGTGGGCAGCGCGCTGCTGGGCCTGGCGGTGGGCGACGCCCTGGTCTGGCCCGGCCCCGGCGGCAAGCCGATGACGGTGCGGGTGAAGGCGATCCTGTACCAACCGGAAGCAGCGGGCGAATTGCACAGGTAGCCACTCTCCCGTGGCAATGGCCGTGGCGCAACCGCCGCAAATTGCAACAGGTGTTTGCGTTGTCATGGCTTGCAGCGACAATTGAAGACCATGAGCGCGCCCCCGCAGCTTCCCGATGATCCGAACGCCACGGCTGCGGCCCTGGCGGCTGTGCCGACCGCGTTCGACCCGGACTCCACCACCGCCTTCCAGCAGCGGATGGAGCGCGCGCCCGAATGGTTCTGCTCGTTCCTGGCCGGCAACAGCCGCGAAAAGAGCCGCCTCAAGCGCGAGATCGCGACCATGAAGGGATCGGTCGCCTGGCTCATGAAGCAGCGCCGCGAGGGCAACTGGACAGCCGAGGAGCGGGACCAGCTGCGCGACGTGATGCGCTCGGCCTCGTCGGTCAGCCCCTATTTGTTCATCTGGGTGATCCCCGGCTCGATGCTGCTGCTGCCCTTCATGGCCTGGTTCCTGGACAAGCAGCGCAAGCGGCGCGAGGGCCTGCCGCCGGGTTGACCCCTACGGGAGCCCTTTCTGGCGTCCCGAGACAAGCAGAGTTCGCGCAAACCGGCCCAGGCGCGCAGCGCCTCAGGGGGATGGTCCGAATACTATGCCCAGTGGCTGCTGACCGCGACCAGCATGCCCGCCCCCACCAGCCCGGCCTGCCAGCGCAGCGCCATGGACCAGGTGGGCACATGGCGTTCCACGCGCTCGTAGAGCTGCCGCCCGGCCATCAGCGACAGGGTGAAGGCCAGCACCATGCCCAGGGCGTTGACCACTGGCGCCGTGGGGAACAGGTGGCCGACGACGGCGTTGACCAGCAGGCACACGGCGAAGTGCACGAGGAAGACCGAGTACGACATCTGGCCCAGCCGGACCAGGGGCGCCACGCCCTGCCACTGGCGCAGTGGTGCCGAGCGCAGGGCGGCCACCAGCAGCACGGCGGCGGCGAGCGCCAGTGCGATGCGGCCTCGGAACTCCAGGGCCAGTGCCACGCCGCCCAGCAGCAGCATCAGGGCCAGCCAGCCGGTGGCGCGGGGCGACTTCACGGCCCAGTAAGCCAGCATGCCCAGGCCGTACGCGCCGAAGAAGTACCAGCCCCACATGTCGAGCGCGCTGTCGCGGTTGAACACCCACAGCGAGGCGGCCGTGAGCGCCACCAGCAGGCCCTGGCCGATCACCGGACCATGGCGGCGTGCCCAGTCGCCGGGCAGCGAGCGGACGCCGGCCCAGACCAGCACGCTGAGTGCGAACAGCTGAAAGTCGATGGCCACGTACCAGACGCCGGCCGAGAGGGCATCCTCGCCCACGATGTCCTGCAGCAGCAGCGCATTGGCCAGCAGCTGGGCCAGGGTGGGCTCATCGGGCACGGAGTGGTGGTCCATCCACGGGCGCACCAGGGCCGCCACCAGCACCGCCAGCAGCAGGGCCACGGCATAGGGCACGACCAGGCGCACGAAGCGCCGGGTGATCGCTGCGCCGGCACTGTCGAAGCGCGCCACACCCTGGGGCGCCAGGCTGGCGGCCGCCAGGTAGCCACCCAGCACCAGGAACACCTGCACGGCCATGCGGCCGTAGTCGTACAGCCAGGCCATCAGCAGCGGCGCCAAGGGCGCTGCGATGTCGGACATGGGGCCGTAGAACGCCAGGTGGTGGCAGACGATGGCGGCGCAGGCCAGCCCTTTGACCATGTCGATCAGGGGCATGCGGGAGGTGGCGGAGGACATGGGAGACGGAAGGAGCGAAATGGAATGACCCGCCCGCCGATGCGGGCAAAAACCGCCTATTGTCGCTTGTTACAGAAATTTGCGCTTGGACCCCACTTCACGGGCATGTGCGGCTACGCGCAAGGCGGACGGGCCCCTGGCAAAGAAAAAGCCCGGGCAAGCCCGGGCGCCAGGGGGAGCAGGGGCAGGGATCAGAGCGCCAAGCGTGCGCGGGCGGCCTGGTATTCGCGGCGCAGACGCGCCACCAGCTCGGCCGTGCTGGTCACGGCGTCGATGGCGCCGATGCCCTGGCCGCAGCCCCAGATGTCCTTCCAGGCCTTCTTGGCATCGCCACCGAAGTTCATCTTGCTCGGGTCGGACTCGGGCAGGTTGTCGGGGTCCATGCCCGCAGCGCGGATCGAGGGCGCCAGGTAGTTGCCGTGCACGCCCGTGAACAGGTTGCTGTAGACGATGTCATCGGACGAACCGGCAACGATGGCCTGCTTGTACTCCTCGCTGGCGCGCGCCTCGTGCGTGGCGATGAAGGCCGAGCCGATGTAGCCGAAGTCGGCGCCCATGGCCTGCGCGGCCAGCACCGCGTCGCCGCTGGCAATGGAGCCGCTGAGCGCGATGGGGCCGTCGAACCACTGGCGGATTTCCTGGATCAGTGCGAACGGGCTCTTCACGCCCGCATGGCCACCGGCACCGGCGGCCACCGCGATCAGGCCGTCGGCGCCCTTCTCGATGGCCTTGTGCGCGAACTTGTTGTTGATGATGTCGTGCAGCACGATGCCGCCCCAGGCGTGCACGGCCTGGTTCACGTCCTCGCGCGCGCCCAGGCTGGTGATGATGATCGGCACCTTGTACTTGGCGCAGACCTGCATGTCGTGCTCCAGGCGGTCATTGCTCTTGTGCACGATCTGGTTGATGGCAAAGGGCGCGGCCGGCTTGTCGGGGTTGGCCTTGTTGTAGGCCGCCAGCGTCTCGGTGATCTCGGCCAGCCATTCGTCGAGCAGTTCGGCGGGGCGTGCGTTGAGCGACGGCATGGAACCCACCACGCCGGCCTTGCACTGCTCGATCACGAGCTTGGGGTTGCTGATGATGAACAGCGGCGAGCCGATGACGGGCAGCGAGAGATTCTGCAAGGCGGGGGGCAGCTTGGACATGGCAGGTGGGTTCCGGGTTGAAAGGATGGATGGATAAATCAGGTTCTCATGGGGCGCCGGGCGCGCGCGCAATGCGCCGGCCCGGCCTGTCTCCCCCTGGTGCTCAGAATGCGTCGAGCGCCAGCTCCGTCACGCTGTCGGCGCCTTCGACGATGCTGTCGCGCAGGCCCGGTGCCTTGACCAGGATGTGCTCGGCATAGAACTGCGCCGTGGTGATTTTTGCCTGCATGAAGGCGCTGTCCTGTCCCTTGTGCAACAGCGCCTGCGCCACCAGCAGGCTGCGCGCCAGCTGCCAGCCGGCCACCAGGTTGCCTGCCAGCATGAGGTAGGGCACGCTGCCGGCGAACACGGCGTTGGGCGAGGTCTTGGTGCCGCCGGCGACGAAGTCCACCACATCGAGGAAGGCCTGGCGCGCGGCCGAAAGGCGCCGCGCCACGGCCTTGGCGGCGGGGCTGCCGTTGGCCAGCAGCTCGGCTTCGGTCTTCTCGATCTGGGCGGCAATGCCCTTGGCGGTCTGGCCGCCGTCGCGCGCGGTCTTGCGGCCCACGAGGTCATTGGCCTGGATGGCGGTCGTGCCTTCGTAGATGGTGAGGATCTTGGCGTCGCGGTAGTACTGCGCGGCGCCGGTTTCCTCGATGAAGCCCATGCCGCCGTGCACCTGCACGCCTAGGCTGGTGACTTCCAGGCTCATCTCGGTGCTGTAGCCCTTGACCAGCGGCACCATGAACTCATAGAACGCGGCGTTCTGCTTGCGCGCCTCGGCATCGGGGTGGTGGTGCGCGGCGTCGTATGCAGCGGCGGCCACGGTGGCCATGGCGCGGCAGCCCTCGGTGTAGGCGCGCATGGTCATGAGCATGCGGCGCACGTCGGGGTGGTGGATGATGGGTGCGCTGGCGGCGATGGAGCCGTCCACGGGGCGGCTTTGTACGCGGTCCTTGGCGTAGCCCACGGCCTTCTGGTAGGCGCGCTCGGCCACGGCGATGCCCTGCACGCCCACGGCGTAGCGCGCGGCGTTCATCATGATGAACATGTACTCGAGGCCCCGGTTCTCCTGGCCCACGAGGTAGCCCACGGCGCCACCGTGGTCGCCGAACTGCAGCACGGCCGTGGGGCTGGCCTTGATGCCGAGCTTGTGCTCGATGCTCACGCAGTGCGCATCGTTGCGTGCGCCCAGGCTGCCGTCGGCATTGACCATGAATTTGGGCACGACGAACAGGCTGATGCCCTTGACGCCCTCGGGCGCGCCCTGCACGCGGGCCAGCACCAGGTGCACGATGTTGGCGGCCATGTCGTGCTCGCCGTAGGTGATGAAGATCTTGGTGCCGAAGACCTTGTAGCTGCCGTCGGGCTGGGGCTCGGCACGCGTGCGCACCAGGGCCAGGTCGGAGCCGGCCTGGGGTTCGGTGAGGTTCATGGTGCCGGTCCACTCGCCGGTCACCAGCTTCTCGAGGTAGGTGGCCTTGAGCTCGTCGCTGCCGGCCGTGAGCAGCGCCTCGATGGCGCCATCGGTGAGCAGCGGGCACAGCGCGAAGCTCATGTTGGCGCTGTTGCACATCTCGATGCAGGCGGCGCCGATGGTCTTGGGCAGGCCCTGGCCACCGAAGTCGGCCGGGTGCTGCAGGCCTTGCCAGCCACCTTCGCCATACTGGCGGAAGGCTTCCTTGAAGCCCGGGGTGGTGGTGACCACGCCGTCCTTCCAGCTCGAGGGGTTCTTGTCACCCTCGAAATTCAGCGGAGCCAGCACGCCCTCATTGAACTTGGCGCACTCTTCGAGCACGGCCTGGGCGGTGTCGAGGCCCGCGTCTTCGAAGCCGGGAATCTGTGCGATCTGTTCAATGTTGGCCAGGTGCTCGATGTCGAACAGCATGTCCTTGACCGGGGCGGTGTAACTCATGGGTGTCTCCGATATATAAGAACCTGTTCAAGATCTTTTTGAAGCCGCGCAAGTCCCTTTTCGGGATGGGATGCTAGGCGCGGGGCGCAG
>NZ_AKJX01000136.1 GCF_000276605.1 Acidovorax sp. CF316
CTCGCACACGCTGTCCAAGGATTACTTCGCCTACGCCGGCCCCGGCTTCAAGGGTCGCAACACCGGCTACCTGAACCTGGCGTTCTCCCAGGAAGTGGCGCCCAAGATCACTGCCAAGGCCTCGGTGGGCTACACGCGCTTCGGTGGCGACATCGCTGCCCCCAACTACCTGGACTACAGCGTCGGCGGTGCCTATGACTTCGGTTCGGGCCTGTCGCTGGGTGCTGCCGTGGTGGGCGCAACCAAGAAGGACTACTTCGGTCCCGTCAACCAATCGCGCGTGATCGTCACGCTGACCAAGACGCTGTGACCCTCCTGCCCAGCGGCGCGCGGTGCCGCCGGTGCTTGCACTGCTGGCCAGGCGCGCGCCCATGCCCCTCGACCTGGCAGCGGTGGCGGCAGGCATGCCCCGCCGCCGGGAAAAGGAAGCATCAGCGTTCCGCGCCGGCACGCTGATGGGTAAGGTGGCAGGGGGCCTCTGTCAGCTGCCCGCCACCTTCATGCGGTTCACGAGGATGGAGCCCACGGACTTGGCACCGTAGTTGTAGGTGTCGGCACCGACGGCCTCGATGCCCTGCAGCATGTCCTTGAGGTTGCCGGCGATGGTGATCTCGTGCACCGGGTAGGCGATGCGGCCGTTCTCGACCCAGAAGCCGCTCGCGCCGCGCGAGTAGTCGCCGGTCACGTAGTTCACGCCCTGGCCCATGACCTCGATCACGAACAGGCCCGTGCCCAGCTTTTGCAGCATGGCGTCGAGGTCGTCGCTGGCCTGGGTCAGGCGCGAGGTCATGGTCAGGTTGTGCGAGCCGCCGGCATTGCCGGTGGTCTTCATGCCCAGCTTGCGCGCCGAGTAGGTGGACAGGAAATAGCCCTCCACGCGCCCGCCCTTGACCACCTTGCGCGGTGCCACGCGCACGCCTTCATCGTCGAAGGGCGAGCTGCCCTTGCCGCGCAGGATGAAGGGGTCCTCTTCGATGTCGATGTGCTTGGGAAACACGCGCTTGCCCAGCGAGTCGAGCAAAAAGCTGCTCTTGCGGTAGAGCGCGCCGCCGCTCACGGCCTGCACGAAGCCGCCGAGCAGGCCCGCGGCCAGGGTGGATTCGAACAGCACCGGGCACTGCGTGGTGGGAATCTTGCGGCTGCCCAGGCGGGACAGGGCCCGCTGGGCGGCGTAGCGGCCCACGGCCTGTGGCGAGGCCAGCTCGGCCGCATCGCGCATGGAGCTGTACCAGGCGTCGCGCTGCATTTCGGCGTTGCGGCCGGGCAGCGAGGCGATGGGCGCCACCGAGAAGCTGTGGCGCGACGAGGCATAGCCACCGCGGAAACCGCGCGTGTGGGCACTGAAGAAATGGCTCTGCTGGGCCGATACGCCCGCACCTTCGCTGTTGGTGATGCGGCGGCTGGACTTCAGCGCGGCGGCCTCGCATTCCATGGCTATCTTCGCGGCCTGCTCGCTGTCGATGGACCAGGGGTGGAACAGATCCAGGTCGCGGTGCGTGTCCGTGGGCGCAATGTCGTCGGCATCGGGCAGGCCGGCCATCGGGTCTTCGGCCGTGAAGCGGGCAATGTCGTAGGCGGCCTGCGCCGTCTGCTCGATGGCCTTGCTGGAAAAATCGGAGGTGCTGGCATTGCCGCGGCGGTTGCCGATGTAGACGGTGATGCCGAGCGACTTGTCGCGGTTGCGCTCCACGGTCTCGAGCTCGCCCTTGCGCACGCTGACCGAGAGGCCGCAGCCTTCCGAGGCCTCGGCACCGGCGTCGGTGGCGCCCAGCTTTTTGGCATGCGCGAGGGCGCGGTCCACCAGTTCTTCGAAGAACGGACGGCTGTAGCTGAAGCCGTTGTCGGGGGTGCCGGATGCGGTGGCGGCCGGGGCGCCGGGGGCGCGCGGGGCGCGGATGGAGGGTTTATTCATAGCGGCAGCTATGATACTTGCCGCTGTGGCGCGCGCTGCGCCACCTCCCTTTTGCCCCCACCCATGTCACGCAAACCCAAAAAAGGCTACTTTGTGAAGGGCCATTTCGTTGCCGAAGGCAGCGAACTGGACCTTCAGCTCAAGGCCGAACTCAAAGGCACGCCCGATGCCAGCCGAACCGATCTCAAGCGCGAAAGCGATGCTCTGCAGGACCTGGGCAAGGAGCTTCTGACCCTGCGCACCGATCTGTTCGACAAGGTGGGCCTGCCCGACAAGCTGGTGGATGCGCTGGCCGAGGCCAAGCGCATCACCAACTTCGAAGGCAAGCGCCGCCAGATGCAGTACGTGGGCAAACTCATGCGCAAGCTCGAACCCAGCGTGGTCGAGGCCGCCCGCCAGGCGCTCGAAGAGCAGCACAAGGGCTCGGCCGACGACAAGCTGGCCCTGCACCTGGCCGAGCACTGGCGCGACCGCCTGATTGCCGATGACGAGGCCCTGGCCCCCTGGATGGCCGAGCACCCCGATACCGACACCCAGCAGCTGCGCGCCCTGATCCGCCAGGCGCGCAAGGATGCACCACCGGCCGACAAGGCCGCCGTGTCGCAAGGCCTGGCGCCGCGCAAGGGCCGCGCCTACCGCGAGCTGTTCCAGCTGGTGCGCGAGCACCTGGGCGGCGCCCCCGCTGGCGATGAAGAAGAGGAAGAGGACGATGGCGATGACTGAAGCAGCCGCCACGCACGACCCCGTGCGCATCGGCATCGTCTCCATCAGCGACCGCGCCAGCAGCGGCGTGTATGAGGACAAGGGCCTGCCCGCGCTGCAGGACTGGCTCACGCGCGCACTGCGCAACCCCGTCACCTTCGAGTCCCGGCTGATCCCTGACGAACAGGCGGACATCAGCGCCACGCTGATCGAGCTGGTGGACAGCGCGGGCTGCAGCCTGGTGCTCACCACCGGCGGCACCGGCCCGGCCCTGCGCGACGTGACGCCCGAGGCCACGTTGGCCGTGGCCCACAAGGAAATGCCGGGCTTTGGCGAGCAGATGCGCCAGATCAGCCTCCGATTCGTGCCCACGGCCATCCTCTCGCGCCAGGTGGCGGTGGTGCGCGGACAGAGCCTGGTCATCAACCTGCCCGGCCAGCCCAAGGCGATTGCCGAGACGCTGGAAGGCCTGCGCGCTGCCGACGGCAGCACCGTCGTGCCCGGCATCTTCGCCGCCGTGCCCTACTGCATCGACCTGATCGGCGGCCCCTACCTCGAAACCCGCGACGAGGTCTGCAAGGCCTTTCGGCCCAAGAGCGCAGTGCGCAACCGCTGAGCCACGTGGGCCTGGCGCGCCGCGCCGGGTTTGCATTTGGTAACCAGGGATGCGGTTCTCGACCGGCGCAGGTGCGCCCGGTCACAAGGAAATGGCATGCACCCGTCCTAGACTGGCCGGCAGATCCACTTCACCTCCCACCGACCGCATGATGAAGAAAAGACTTCTTCTCCAGTTCGCCCTGGTGGCCCTGCTCACTGCCTGCGGCGGTGGCGGCGGCAGCAGCAGCGACGGCCCCACGCCACCACCCCCACGCCTGGTGGGCGAGATCTTCGGCACGCCCGAGCAGGTGGCCACCTCGGACCTCATGACCAATGCCGGCTACGGCGGTTACGGTGGCGCACTGGAAACCTCGCGCGCGATCCAGAAGGCCGGCAAGACCAACATGCTGGACTTTTTGTTCCTGTTCACCATCTCCGACAGGGGGGCTGCCCGCCTGGTGGGCGATGCCCCCGCCGTGCTGGAGGCCTACATCGCCAGGAATGCCGACCTGCTGCAGCCCGGCGTCTATGTGTACCTGCTCGACGAGATGTACCTCAAGGCCTCGCTGGTGGCGGACGACCCGGTGGAATACCTCGCGCAACTCGACGACCTGCGGCGCGCCGTCGCGCTGGTGCGCCAGCGCCTGCCGCAGGTGAAGATCGGCCTGTCGTTCAGCCCGCATGCCACCTTCGGCCATCCCCAGGTGATGCCCTTCATCGCGCGGGCGATCGCGCTGGTGGACTGGGTGGGCACCACCACCTACTGGCTGGGCGACAAGGCCACCACCGGCGCGCTGCACGACTGGTCGCGCACCCTGCCGGCCCTCGCGCGGGCCGCACAGCCCAAGGTGGAGACCTGGTACATCGCCCAGGCCTTTCGCGAGCCCGCCTGGGACAAACAGGCCTTTCGCGAGTTCATGCAGACGGAACTGCAGATCTCCGACAGCTACGACGCCATCATCTTCTTTGGCTGGCAGGAGACCTCGGAGCTGTCCAGGCAGACCGCCGGGCGCTATTTCGAGGCCGAGACGCGGGCGGTCTACCGCCGCTTCCTCAAGCAGTAGGCCCGGGGCCAGGCTTACTTGCCCACCAGTTCGTTGAGCTTGCCGGCCTCGAACTGCTCGGTAGTGGCTGCGTCGCAGGGCACGCAGTCCTTGGTGGCCGGTGCCGCCGTCGAGAGCTTCTCGATGGCCTGCCACAGCAGCATGATCTGGTGCTCCTGGGAGGAGGCGTTGTCGATCAGGCCCCGCATGGCCTGCGACAGCGGGTCATCCTCCTGCGTGATGCCGTAGGCCGTGAACTTGCGCGACTGCGGCTCGGTCACATCGGCGCTCTGGCCGGCCTTGGACGGAATGATGCGCGCCGGGATGCCCACGGCCGTGGCCCCGGCGGGCACGGGCTTGATGACCACGGCATTGCTGCCGATCTTGGCGCCATCGCCGACCTCGAAGCCGCCCAGCACCTTGGCGCCGGCACTCACCACCACGTCCTTGCCCAGTGTCGGGTGGCGCTTGGCGCCCTTGTAGAGCGAGGTGCCGCCCAGGGTCACGCCCTGGTAGATGGTGCAGCCGTCGCCGATCTCGGCCGTCTCGCCGACCACCACGCCCATGGCGTGGTCGAAGAACACGCGCTCGCCGATCTTCGCGCCCGGGTGGATCTCGATGCCCGTGAGCCAGCGCGCGATGTGCGAGATGAAGCGCCCCAGCCACTTGAAGCCGTGTCCCCAGCACCAGTGCGCCGGACGGTGCAGCCAGATGGCGTGCAGGCCGGGGTAGCAGGTGATCACCTCCCAGGTGCTGCGCGCAGCGGGGTCGCGGTCGAGGATGCACTGGATGTCGGAACGCAGGCGTGCAAACATGGCTATGGTTGTTTTTGGAATATGGAAATGCAGTCTAGCGCTTTGCCTGCGCCGTCTCGATCATGGCTTTTGCGACACCACGCAGGATGTGGATTTCCTCGGCCCCCAGTTGCGCGCGGTTGAAAAGCTGGTTCAAACGCGGCATGAGCTTCTTGGGCGCCTCCGGGTCGAGGAAGCCGATGTCCACCAGCGCCCGCTCCCAGTGCACCAGCATGCCGGCCACCTGGGCGGCATCGGCGAGCTCACGATCCGGGGCGGCGCTGGGCGGCGCCGGGGCAGCGAAACCGCCCAGCGCCATGCGCCAGTCGTAGGCGACGACCTGGATGGCCGCGCCCAGGTTGAGGGAGCCGAAACCGGGGTTTGTGGGAATGGAGAGCGCCACATGGCAGCGGTAGACGTCTTCGTTGGCCATGCCGAAGCGCTCGGAGCCGAACAGGAAGGCCACGCCCGACTCCAGCGGAGCATCCACCGCTCTGGGGGCGGTCAATTGCGCAAAGTGCTCACGCGGCGTGCGGGTCGGCGGACCGAAGTCCCTGGGCGTCATGGCCGTGGCGCACAGGTGGCTCATGCCGTCGAGCGCCTCGTCCAGCGTGGCGACGATGCGCGCCTTGTCCAGCACGTCCAGGGCGCCGCTGGCGCGCTGGATGGTCTCTTCGCGGCGCAGCACGTTGGCCCAGCGCGGCTCGACCAGCACGAGGTCGTCGAAGCCCATGGTCTTCAGGGCGCGTGCGGCGGCGCCCACATTGCCGGCATGGCTGGTGTTGATCAGGACAAAACGGGTCTTCATGGGGTAACAGGGGGCCGGATAAGCCCCAAACCGGGACAAAAAACGGCAAAGCAGGTAAAATTAGCGCCCTATTGTCGCCGCCCGCATCGCCGGGCGGTGGTCCACGCTCCTCTTTCGCAAGGCGCCCTCTGCCGGCGCACTGCTTGAAACCACAATTTATGTCGTCCAACCTGCACCCCATGCTCAACGTGGCCATCAAGGCCGCACGCGCCGCCGGCGCCATCATCAACCGCGCGGCCCTCGACGTGGAGGCCGTGCGCATCTCGCAAAAGCAGGTGAACGACTTTGTGACCGAGGTGGACCACGCGGCCGAGAAGATCATCATCGAAACCCTGCTGACGGCCTACCCCGGCCACGGCATCCTGGCCGAGGAGTCGGGTTCGGAATACGGCGCCAAGGATTCGGAATTCGTCTGGATCATCGACCCGCTGGACGGCACCACCAACTTCATCCACGGCTTTCCCGTGTACTGCGTGAGCATCGCCTTGTCCGTCAAGGGCAAGATCGAGCAGGCGGTCATCTACGACCCCTCGCGCAACGACCTGTTCACCGCCACCAAGGGCCGTGGCGCCTACATGAACGAGCGCCGCATCCGCGTGAGCAAGCGCACCCAGCTCAAGGACTGCCTGATCTCCACGGGCTTCCCCTTCCGCCCGGGCGACAACTTCAAGGCCTACATGAACATGATGGCCGACGTGATGCAGCGCACGGCCGGCCTGCGCCGCCCCGGCTCTGCCGCGCTCGACCTGGCCTACGTGGCTGCGGGCTTCACCGATGGCTTCTTCGAGACCGGCCTGTCCATCTGGGACATTGCCGCCGGCTCGCTGCTGGTGACCGAGGCCGGTGGCCTGATGGGCAATTTCACGGGCGAGGCCGAGTTCCTGGAGCAGCGCGAGTGCCTGGCCGGCACGCCCCGCATCTATGGCCAGCTGGTGCCCATCCTGGGCAAGTACAGCAAGTTCGCGAGCGCTGGCGACAAGGCGGCCGTGCGCCAGGCAGCCACCGATGGCGGCGATGCCGACGCTGCCCCGGCTGCCGAGGCGGCGGCTGAAGGCCAGGACGGCCAGGACCAGAGCGCCCTGCTCTGATGGATCGACAGGGCGGCTGTGCGCCGCCCTGCCCTCATCCCGGATCTGGGTACTTCTGGGCGATGATGCGGAAGTCTTCGGCGATGTCCACGAAGGCATCGACCATGTCCGGGTCGAAGTGCGAGCCCCGGCCGCGCACGATGGTGCTGCAGGCCTGGTCGTGCGAGAAGGCGGGCTTGTACACGCGCTTGCTGATCAGCGCGTCGTACACGTCGGCCACGGCCATGAGCCGGGCCGACACGGGAATGGCGTCGCCCGCGAGGCCCTCCGGATAGCCCGAGCCGTCCCACTTTTCCTGGTGGCTGTAGGCGATCTCCTTGGAGACGCTCAGGAACGCCACGCGCATGCCCAGGCGCTTTTCGGCGTCCTCGATGGCGGCGCGACCCAGCGTGGTGTGGGTTTTCATGACCTCGAACTCTTCCACCGTGAGCTTGCCGGGCTTGAGCAGGATGCTGTCCGGAATGCCGATCTTGCCGATGTCGTGCAGCGGCGCCGACTTGTACAGCAGGTCGATCATGCGGTCGTTGAGCACATGCTCGAAGCGCGGGTGGTGGCGCAGGCGCTCGGCCAGCGTCTTCACGTACAGCTGGGTGCGCCGGATGTGGTTGCCGGTCTCGTTGTCGCGGGTTTCGGCCAGCGAGGTCATGGCCATGATGGTCACGTCCTGGATGGCCTGCACCTCCAGCGTGCGCAGGGCCACCTCGCGCTCCAGGTAGGCGCTCTTGTCGCGCAGGAAGTCGGCCGTGGCCTTGAGCGCCAGGTGGGTGTTCACGCGCGCCAGCAGGATGGGCGGGCTGATCGGCTTGGTGATGTAGTCCACAGCGCCCAGCGCCAGGCCCATGCGCTCGTCATCGGGGTCAGAGCGGGCCGTGAGGAAGATCACCGGGATGTCGCGCGTGGAGGGCGATGCCTTCAGGCGCCGGCAGACCTCGTAGCCATCCACCTCGGGCATCATGATGTCCAGCAGGATGAGGTCGGGCTGCGTGCCCGACTGAGCGATCTTGAGCGCCTTCTCCCCGTGGTTGGCAACCTTGACCAGGTAGTGCTCACGCAGCAGGCTGCCCATCAGCGTGAGGTTGTCGGGCGTATCGTCCACCACCAGTACCGTGGCAATCGGCTTGTCCACAAGGGTCGGCTGCTGAGAAGCGAAGGGCGCGTTGTCCATGGGCTTTCCTGCGAAGGGGGAACCATTCAGGGGGCGGTGGCGGAATCAGGCGAGGACGGCGGCTCGGGGACCACAGAGGCGATGGTATCCAGCGCCTGTTCGAAATCAAAGTTCCGAATGTGCACATCCACCGCCTTGAACACCGGGTCCAGGAATCCCTCCAACACGATGGCATTGTGTTGCAAAAACTCGGCGGCTGCCGGGTCGTCCTGCAACAACAGCGTGCGCAGCTGGTGCAGCAGCTCCGCGGGGGCCTTGGTCGGCACCGCACCGTCGGCATCGCCCAGGCCCGGCGCACTGGCAAGCCACTGCTCCAGCGCGCCGATCAGGGGCGCGAGCACCGCATCCAGCGCCGCCAGCAAGGGGGCGGTGGTCTCTGGCGGCTGCGGGCCCTTGCGCAGCAGGTCTTCGAGCTGGTAGGCGCGGTCTGCCACGGGCTGCGCACCGATGTTGGCGGCCACCGAGCGCAGCGTGTGCGCCAGGCGCTCCGCCAGGCCCACCTCGCCCGCATCGAGCGCCGCCTGTATCTCACGCACCACCGTCGCCTGCCCCTGTGCGAAACGGCCCAGCATGTCGCCATAGAGCGCCGGCTTGCCCAGGGCACGCTGCAGCCCCAGCGCCGTATCCAGCCCCGCCACCAGGGGCCAGGCCACGGGCCTGGGGGGGCTCGGTGGCACGCCAGCGCCGTTGCGCAGCGGCGGCGGCGGCAGTCCCTGGGGCACGCCCAGCCCGGGGCGCGGCTGTATCCAGCGCGCCAGTGCCTTCCACAGGGCGGCCGGGTCGATGGGCTTGGCCACGTGGTCGTTCATGCCGGCATCGAAGCAGCGCTGGCGGTCGGCGTCCATGGCATTGGCCGTCATGGCCACGATGGGCAGGCGCGCAAAGCGCGGGTCGGCGCGCAGGTGCCGGGTGGCCGTCTCGCCGTCCATCACGGGCATCTGCATGTCCATCAGCACCAGGTCGTAGTTGTCCTCGTGCAGCCGCTGGATGGCCACCTGCCCGTTGCCGGCCACGTCCACATCGAAGCCCGCATCGCGCAGCAGCTCCACGGCCACCATCTGGTTGAGCTCGTTGTCCTCGACCAGCAGCACCCGCGCACCGCGGATGGCCAGCGGCAGCTCGTCGGCCACGGGCGGCGGCACGTACTGGCGCTGCAGCGCGGGCAGCGCATGCTCCAGGGGCTGCATAAGGGTCTCGAGCAGCAGCGAGGCATTCACGGGCTTGATCAGCACCGTCTCGATGCCCTGCGCGCGCGCGGCGCGCATCACGTCCTCGCGCCCGTAGGCCGTGACCATGAGCATCTGCGGCACCTGGGGCATGCCCAGGCTGCGGATGTGCCCGGCCAGCTCGACACCGTCCATGCCCGGCATGTGCCAGTCGAGCAGCAGCAGGCCGAAAAAGCGGTTCTTGGCCATGGCCTCGCGCAGGATCTCCAGCGCCTGCAGGCCCGAATAGGCCTGCTCGACCTCGAAGCCCATGGCCTGCAGCATGTCCGACAGCACCGTGGCCGCCGTGTGGTTGTCGTCCACCACCAGCACCCGGCGCCCCACCAGGTCCGGTGGCGGCAGCACCACCCGGGCCGGTGCGCCGCGCTCCAGCGGCAGGCTGACCCAGAAGGTCGAGCCGTTGCCGAACTCGCTGATCACCCCGACCTCGCCGCCCATCAGCTCGGCCAGGCTCTTGCAGATGGCCAGGCCCAGGCCGGTGCCGCCATAGCGGCGCGTGGTGGAGGTGTCGGCCTGCTGGAAGCTCTCGAACAGGCGCCCCATCTGCTCGGCCGTGAGGCCGATGCCCGTGTCGCGCACCTCGAAACGCAGGCTCACGCGCTTTTCGCTCTCTTCGAGCAACCGCACGGCAATGCTGATCTCGCCCTGGTCGGTGAACTTGATCGCGTTGTTGGCAAAGTTGATCAGGATCTGGCCCAGGCGCAGCGAATCGCCCAAGAGGTTGGGCGGCACGTTGGCGGCCACGTCGCACACCAGCTCCAGCCCCTTGGCCCCGGCCTTGTAGCCGACCACGTCGGTCACGCTCTCAAGCATGCGGTCAAGCACGAAGGGCTGCTTTTCCACCGTGAGCTTGCCGGCCTCGATCTTGGAGAAGTCCAGGATGTCGTTGATCACCCCCAGGAGGTGCTGGCCGGCCTGCTGGATCTTGCTCACGTAGTCGTGCTGGCGCGTGTTCAGTCCCGACTTGAGCGCCAGGTGCGACATGCCGATGATGGCGTTCATCGGCGTGCGGATCTCGTGGCTCATGTTGGCCAGGAAGTTGGACTTGAGTGCCGTGGACTCCTCGGCCAGTTCCTTGGCGCGGCGCAGGTCCTCCTCGGCGCGCCGGCGGTCGGTGATGTCCACGAAGGTGCCGATGGCGCCACCGGGCGAGCCATCGGCACGCGCGAAGGCGTGCAGCCAGAACAGGGTGTGGTGCACCTGTCCGTCGGCGTACGGCAGGTCCACTTCCCGGTGCACCGAGTCCAGCCCGTTCATCGCCTGCAGGTTGTCGCCCTGGAAGCGCGTGCGCTGCTCGGGCGGCAGGAAGTCGAGATCGAGCACCGTCTTGCCTACCAGGTCGCTGCGGCGCACGCCGAAGGCCTGCTCGTAGGCGCGGTTGAAGCCGATGTAGCGCCCGTCCGCCCCCTTGTAGAACAGGGGCACGGGAATCGCGTCGATCAGCGCCTGCTGGAAGCCCAGTTGCTCCTCCACCTGTTCCTCGAGCTGCTTTTGGTCCTGGATGTCCACGCTCACACCCACCACGCGCACCGCACGGCCCGCATCGTCGCGCAGGATGCGCGCGGCCAGCAGGAACCAGCGCACCTCGCCGTCCGGGCGCACGATGCGCCAGGAGTTGCGCAGATCGGTATCGCCGCCGTCCAGGCTGGACCTGAAGTGCGCGCTGGCTTCTTCGCGGTCATCCGGGTGCAGGCGATCGAGCCAGTAGCCCAGCCCCGTGGGTTGCGTGCCGGCGGGCAGGCCCAGCATGGACACGAGCTTGTCGGACCAGACCACGCTATCGGCCACCAGGTCGATATCGAACACGCCCACCTTGCCGGCCTCCTGGGCGATTTCCAGCCGCTCGTTGGCCTGCTGGATGGCGATCTCGCCCTTGCGCGCCTCCGTCACGTCCTCGATGACCCAGATGGAGGCCGAGCGGTAGCCCTCCATGTTGATGCGCCGCCCGGCCAGCCGGGCCTCGAAGCTGCTGCCATCGAGGCGGCGCAGCGTGGCCCGTTCGCGCAGCGCCTGGCCCGAAGCCAGCCGCTGCGCGATGAGCGCCGTGAAGCTGTCCGACTGCGCCTGGTCCCCGAACAGCGTGGTCACCTCGCCGCCCAGCAGCTGCGAAGCCGTGCCGCGCATGAGCTCCACGAAGGCCGGATTGAATTGGCGGAACTGCCCTTCGCAGACCAGCAGGATGGGCGGCGCATTGTCGAAGATGGCCGTCTGCTGCTCCAGCAGTTCGTTGAGCAGGCGCTCGCGCCGCTCCAGCTCGGATTGCGCACGCATGCGCTCCGAGACATCCTCGTGCAGCCCTACGATGGCGATGCGCTTGCCGCGTTCATCGAACACGGGCGACAGCGTGGCCTCGTCGTGGTAGATGCTCGCGTCGCGGCGCCGGTTGACGAAGCTGCCGCGCCAGGAACGGCCCGACAGCAAGGTGGCCCACATGTCCTTGTAGGTCTGCGGCGGCGTCTGGTCGGTGGAGACGATGGACGGCTTCTTGCCGCGCACCTCGTCCAGCGCATAGCCGGTGTTGCGCTCGTACTGGGGGTTCACCCAGTCGATGCGCCCCTCCCCATCGGTGATGACCACGGCCACGGGACTGCTCTCCAGCGCCGCGCCCAGCACCCGGAAGCGCTCCAGCGCTGCCGCCATGCGTGCGCGGCTGCGCAGCAGGTCCAGCAGCAGCAGCCCGAGTAGGGCCAGCAGCACAAAGGCGGCAGTGCCCACCTGCCAGCGCAGCAAGGTGGGCACCAGGGTGCTGACATCGTCGAGCACCACCAACTGCCACTGCCCCCCCGGGTCGTTCCACTCGATGCCGCGGCTCGCCACCGCATAGGTCACGCCATTGAGCAGCACCTCGCCGGCATCGGGCGCAAACGGCAGGGCCGAGGCCACGCCGTTTTCGAAATGGCGCCCGAACTGGCGCGATGCACGGATCGCATCGATGCGTGCCTGCGTGAGCGGCGGCGCCACGGCGAACTGCCATTCGGGCCGGGTCGAAGAGAAGGCCACCCCCTGGGGGGACATCAGCAGGGCCGGGATGCCGGTGCTCGCCAGCAGCGCATCGACCACCTCGAACCCCACCTTGAACATCACCACCCCGATGATGGCGCTGGTGGGCGAGTCGGTCTCGTACAGGGGCGCCGCGTAGTACAGGCCCCGCTCCTGGCTGTTCACGCCGATGGCCGCATAGACGCTGATGGCGCCCTTCATGGCGGACTGGAAGTAGGGGCGAAAGCCCAGGTTCGAGCCGGTCGCCCGCTCACCGGCGGTTTCGTGCGCGACCACGGTGCCATCGGCCGACATCACGTACACGCCACTGATCAGAAAGCGCCCGCGTGCCACGGCCAGCCGCGCCAGCGAGCCCGGATCGTCCGGCGGCGTGTAGCCGCGCGCCATGTCCTTGAGCTGGGGCTCGCTCAGGCCCATGAGCGAGACGGCACCGATCAGGCCGCCCCCCGTGGTCTGCGTGATCAGCGCATCGGCCGCCTGCTGCACGATGCGCGTGCGCTCCAGCGCACGCTCCTGGCCGCGCCAGTAGACCACCGCCTGAACCACCAGCCAGGCCCCGAGCAGCGACAGCGCCACCACCAGCGCCAGGCCCCGCGTCCAGGCGGGATCGCGTTCGAGCACGCGATCCAGGAATCTTCCGCCACCGTCGTTCTTGGTCAGCTGCGCCATGCGCAGCCTCCGCCAGGCGGAGGCACCGCCCATGGACCATCATCAACGTGTCGGATCCAGCATTGCATCGATTTCCTCCACCGGCACAGGCCTGCCA
>NZ_AKJX01000137.1 GCF_000276605.1 Acidovorax sp. CF316
GGCCGGCCTGCCGCCGCTGGCGCAGCGGCCGGTGTGGGCCGTGTGGACGCTGATCGGCACCTGGCTCATCACCTCGCTGCTCGCGGCCTGGGCGCTGCGCCACCTGGCGCTGTGGCGCGTGTCACTGGGCGCGGCCGGCGTGCTGCTGGGGTTCGCCGGCGCGGCGGGCCTGGTGCTGGGTGCCCCGCTGCAGTGGCCCATGCTGGCCAGCCTGGTGACGCTGGGTGTTGTGCTGGCGGGGCTGGCCGCCTTCATCGGCCCGGCGCGGGTGCAGGCGAATCGCCGCCGCGACAGCAGCGGTGGTAGCCACGGAACGCATCACAACCAACACCGCCGCACCGCGCACTGGCGGTGGTGCTGGCCCTCCATGCCTTCCACGCAGGCCCTTTCGTTCTGGCTTGCGGGTCTGCTGGCGGCCGAGTCCTTGCGCATCGCCCTTGCGGCGGGCGAGCCCGCGCGCGGGGCCGGCATGCTGGGCCTGCTAACGGCCTTCTTTCTGGTGCTACCCGCTGCCACGCTGCAGGCCTGGTGGCCGCGTGCCGCCGCCGTGCTGGCGGCCCTGTCAGCGTCAGCGCTGGCGGGTCTGGCCTGGCGTTCGGGCATGGTGGTGTGGGGCATCGCTGCGGCCCTGTGCCTGGCCATGGGCATCGCGGTGCTGCGCCGCCTGTGGCGGCAACGGTGGCAGCACACAGCATCGGTGCCCGCCACCCAACCCGCCCAGCCCACGCAGCACGCGGAGCCGGCAGCATGAACGACACCCTCGCCGTGGCCTGCACGGCCGCCGCCTGCCTGCTGGCCCTGGTGCACTGGGCCCAGGCCACGTCCACCCGCGCCTGGGGCGATGCCTTGGCGGGCCCGCCAATGCAGCGCAAGGCCTGGGGCCTGGCGCTGGGCACGCTGGCCCTGCAGACTGCTGCCGCCACCGCGTGGCCGCCGGCCTGGCCGCGGGCATCGCCATCGCGCTCGCCTCGTGGATGGTGCTGGGCTGGGGCCTGGTGCTGGCCATGAACCAGTGGCCAGAGGGCAGCCTGCGCTGGGCGCGGCGCATCGGTGCCCTGGGTTGGGCCGGCTGTGTGTTGGGCCTGCTGGTGCACGCACTGGCGTAGCCCCCCGTAACAAGCAGCGCGCGGCACAATCGCGCCCATGGACCTGCTCGACGCCCCCTGGATTCACACGCTGCGCTTTTTCATCGAAGTGGCGGCGACGATTGCCTTCGCGCTGTCGGGCATCATCGCCGCGGCGCGCAAGCGCATGGACGTGGTGGGCGTGTGCGTGGTGGCCTTTGTCGCGGCCTTCGGCGGCGGCACGCTGCGCGACCTGTTGCTGGACCAGCGGCCCTTTTTCTGGATACGCCACACCGGCTTTATCTGGGGGCTGCTGGCGCTGTGCGTGTGCGCCATGCTGTTCATGCGCCAACGCCATTTCAAGCCCACCGAGCGCGCCATGCTGCTGCCCGACGCCATCGGCCTGGGCCTGTTCGCCGCGGTGGGCATCGACACCGCCACCGCCGTGGGCATGCCGCCCATCATCGCCGTGATGATGGGCGTGACCACCGGCGTCTTCGGCGGCGTGCTGCGCGACGTACTGTGCAACGAGGTGCCCCAGGCCTTCAGCGACCACCGGCCGTACGCCCTGTGCGCGTTTGCCGGCGGCTGGATCGACGTGGCCCTGCGCCAGATGGACATGCCCCCCTGGGCCCCGCTGCTGGCCTGCGTGCTGGCCACGGCCGGGCTGCGCGGCCTGGCGCTGTGGCGCAATTGGGAGCTGCCGGCGTGGCGGGTGTGATGCAAGGGGCTGCGCGCGCACACAAGCCTCCGTCAACCCTGCACGCGCAAAGTGGGAGCAAACGGTCGCCTCGATGGGCTTAAATTAACGGGCTGAATGCATCGATTGCGCAATTTCGACCACGCGGCAGCTTCGTCGCCACCAACGCCGATCCACCATGCCCCCCACACCCCTCACCGCCGTTCTCCGCCTGGCCTTCGCCCTCCTCACGCTCGCTGCCGTCGGCTGGCAACTGTGGCTGCATGTGGGGCTGGGCTACAACGTGCTCAACTTCTTCAGCTACTTCACCAACCTGTCGAACCTGTTGGCCGCTGGCGTCTTGATCGCGGGTGCATGCCGCCAATGGACGCTCGCGCGGCCCTCGGCCGCTTTCGAATCGCTGCGCGCCGTGACCGCCACCTGCATGCTGGTGGTCGGCGTCGTGTTCGCGCTGCTGCTGCGCGATGTGGATCTGGGCGAGCTGAGGCCCTGGGTGAACTCGGTAGTGCACCATGTGATGCCCGTCGTGGTGCTGCTCGACTGGCTGCTGTGGCCGCCGCGCCCGGCCGGGGGCGTACGGCCGCTGCGTTGGGTAGTGGGGTTCGCGGGCTTGTACCTCGCGTATTCGATGGTGCGCGGCGCTGCCGTTGGGTGGTACCCCTACCCCTTCCTGAATCCGGCGCAGGTGGATGGGTACGGCGGCGTGGCAGTCTATGCGGTGGGAATCGCGGTCGTCTTCGTGCTCGCAGGGTGGGCGCTGCTGGCCTGGGCCAGCCGGCGTGCGCGGGTGGCGACCTAGCTAGTGTGCTGCCTCACAAACATGGGGTGCCAAAGCCGCGTTTTTCACACGCACGGTTGCGTCGTGAGCGCCAACAGGTGTGGTGCCGCAATTTCGTGCGCAACAACGAGTGGCGCGCCGATGCACTGCGGCCGCATCGCTGCAAGTCAATCGGCCAATACGATCGCACCCCTCTCCAATGACTACGCGCCGGGTGCGCAAAGGCGCCGCAAGTCCACTTCTCTTTGCGACGGCTCCACGGTGAAGTGGGAGGCAGAAGAAATCCAATCGAATGCTGCCTGCAGACCCTCCACAAGCGGCGTCTGAGGTCGCTCGCTCCAGGTGGCCAGTTTCTGCGTCGACAAGATCAGGTGTGCCTTGCGGAAGGGGAAATACTCCCGTGCCGGGATGGTGGAGTCCGAGACATGAACGACATGGCTCTGGCGACCGGCGATCTGCCCAAGAAGTGCGATGTACTGGTTGAAGGAAACGTAGGTTGGTGATGCCAGGTTGTAGATTCCGGGAGCCACGGCACACTGCGGGTCCAAGAATCCGACGATGGCGCGCGTCAAATCGTCAATGCCCACGAACTGGATGAGCGTCTCCCCGTCTGCCGGAACAAAAATGGGGGCCTGCGCCAGTTGTCTGGCCCACACGAAGCGCTCCCGGTCCAGGTTGTTCCCGGGGCCATAGATGTACGGCGGCCGAACCACGAATTGGCGAGGGATCGAGGATGCGCAGAGCACCGTCTCGGCCGCGGCCTTGTCGCGGCCATACGTTCCCCAGATGCCATCCCCGTGTGCAGGCGATGCCTCAGAAAACGGGAGTGGCGCGGTGGACCGCTCATAGACCGCGGCAGAGCTGAGCAACACATAGGTGGTGGGCATCGCATGCAGCCCGGCAAGAAGCGCACGGCAATCCTCCGGGCCGTAGCAAGAAGCGTCGACCACTGCATCAAAAGTGTGTCCGCGCAAGCGCGATGCCAGTTGGTGCGCATCCCTCCGGTCACAGGCGATGTGGTGTGCAGCGCCCCAGTCGGACTGAACCAACCCACGCGTCACCGCCGTGACGTCGAAGCCCTGTGCGATCAATCGCTGCAGCAACGCGCGGCCGACAAACACCGACCCTCCCAGGAGCAGTACCTTCTGCATAGATAGAGACTTTGCGGTTGGAGTGGGCTAACCCGTGGCCAAGATGGTACTGAAATCCATGTGCGGTGGCCACATGCCCAACGCGGCGTCAGAGGGCGGCAATTTTCCCGTCGGCCCCGAAGAAATAAATGTCCTCATGCTTGAAGCCCCATTGGCCTCCCAGTTCACGGATGTGAGGTTCAAACGTGAACAGCTTCGCATCGCCAAGCCGTGCGCTGTTACCCGCCTCGATGAATCGACGATCTATTCGAGAGGATTCGATACTGTGTCCAACGTTGCCTGAGAAGTCCAGATTTTCGAAGCCAAGGCTGGCGATCTCCGCGTTCGCAAAATCGAACAGGTGCTCGAAGCTTGTTTCCCTGGTGGCGAAAGAGATCACTCGCCGATGTAGTTGTCGCTCTGCGTCCAAACCCGCTTGAACTCAGGCAATGTGGGCATATCCGTGTGCCGACCGTTTTCGACAACAAAGCTGCGGGCGCAGTCTCCCCAGGCTCCATTCAGCGACGGACTTAAGTCGACGGTGACGAGATTGGTGGCGCCGACGGGCTCGCTTTCAGGCACATAGTTAGCACCTGACACGGACAAGCAACTCCGGGAACCTAAAAGAACAAACGCCGGGCAGTCGTAGTACCAAGTGGCTGTTATGCCAAGGCGTTTCATCATCGAGGTCGCACGCGCGGCGATTGTCCTCTCGCTATCGTCGGGGGTGATGGTCTCGCCCAGGTCTGCGAGCACCCGTCTGGCAATGGCTTGGACTTCGCGATGGTGTCTGATCGTCGGCATGTGGGCTTCCAGGGAAAGCGGAGAAACATCGCCGCAAAGCGTCGAAAGCCCGCTGGGGGCTGATTGTCAAAATCTAGCCTACACGCCGACAGGCTGCAGTCCAAGTAAGAATTTGTCCATCATGAAAGGCAGGCATCTGGAGCCATCGGGGGCAGGGCTTGATGGGGGCTGCAGGTTGACTGCGGCTAGTGGGCTGTCACCCCATATCGGTGAATCGAATGGCAGGCCCCGGCCGGCCGCGCCCCTCACGACACCGCCATCACCCCCGCCACCACCAGCATGCACGCCCCGAACGCCAGCCCCTGCAGCCGAATGGCACGCGGGCTTTGCGCGCGGCTGAAGAGCACCTGCCCGCCATAGATCCACACGAAGTGGCAGGCCAGGCCCACCACGACGAAGACCACGGCCATCTGCAGCACCTGGGCCGAGAGCGGCAGCGCAGGCGAGAGAAACTGCGAGAACATCACCAGAATCATCGAGTGCACCTTGGGGTTGAGGCTCAGCGAGACAAACCCGTCGACAAAACCCAGCGGCCGCAGGTCCTGCCGCTCGGTTGCGCCCGCGCTGCGAAAGAAACACCAGGCCAGGTACACGATGTAGGCCGTGCCGCCCCACTTGAGCGCGGTGTAGGCGGCCGGGTTGCGCGCGAACACCTCGCTCAGCCCAAAGCCGTAGACCAGGCACCACACCAGGTTGCCAGCCTCGAAACCCATCCAGAACGGCACCGTGCGCCGCAGCCCGAACTGCCCGCCCGATGCGGCCAACACCGTATTGCCCGGGCCGGGGCTGACGATCATGGGCACGGCAAAGGCAAGGATCAGGAGCCAGGTGGACAGTGCGATCATGGGCGGCGCTTCCAATACAACAACGGAGGGAGAAAGCACCGATTACAGCGGCCGCACCCGCTGTTGCCAAACGATGTAATCTCATGCCATCGATAAGTAATATTGATGGAGAGGATTTCATGCAATGGCCCGCCGCCTGCCCCCGCTGAATGCCCTGCGCGCCTTCGAGGCCGCGGCACGCCACCACAGCTTCACGCGTGCGGCCGATGAGCTGCACGTGACCCAGGCGGCCATCAGCCACCAGGTGCGGCAGCTCGAAGAGTGGCTGGGGCTCAAGCTGTTCGAGCGCCAGGGCCACACGCTCACCCGCACCGCGGCCGGCAAGGCCTATGCTCCCGAGCTCAGCCGCCTGCTCGACGCCCTGGCCAGCGCCACCGAGCGCGTGGCCGGCAACGACCGCAGCCTGGTGGGCCCCCTGCGCATCACCGCCCTGCCCTCGTTCGTGGCGTGCTGGCTGGTGCCGCGGCTGGCACGCTTTCGGGCGCTGCACCCGGGCATCGACCTGCACATCACCAGCGAGCTGGGGCTGCACGACTTTGCGCACGGCGGCTTCGACCTGGCCATACGCCTGGGGCTGGGGCGCTGGCCCGGCCTGCAGGCCGACCTGATTTCGCGCGAGCGCCTGTCGCCCGTGTGCAGCCCGGCCCTGCTGTCGGCGCAGGCACCGCTGGCCACCGTGGCCGACCTGCAGGCCCACATCCTGCTGCACGACCAGCCGGGCGACCTGTGGCCGCGCTGGCTGGCCCTGGCCGGCGCCAGCCGCAGCGAGGCCGAGGCCATCGCGCGTGCGGGCCCGGGGTTCAGCGATTCGGCCCTGGTGCTGCAGGCCGCCGCCGAGGGCCAGGGCGTGGCGCTGGGGCGCATGTTCCTGGCCTCGGCCGACATCACGGCGGGGCGGTTGGTAAAACCCTTCGTGCTCGACCTGCCCAACGACTACAGCTACTGGCTGGCCTACCCCCCGGCGGCGGCCGGGCAGCCGCGCCTGGCGGCGTTTCGCGACTGGGTGTTGGCAGAAACATCGGCCTGGCGCAACACCTGAACGGGTGGGCACGCCACGGCCCGGTGCACGCCCTTTTTGTAACGGGGAAATGCCGGGCACCCGCCTCAGTGATAATGAATTTCCGATTGCCTCCCCCATCCACCCTCCGTCCCTGGACCGACCGAAGACCCCCATGCTGTGTGCTGTTGTCCTGTGTATCGCAGCCCTGGCAGGCGGGCAGCAACCGCAGCAGCGGCCCGTTTCCTCGGATGGCTGGTTCACGCTGAGCGGCGACCGCGCCGATGCCGGCAAGAACCTGATCGAGATCCTGCCCGAACCCATCGGCGTGGACCAGCGCGTGGTGCTCGACCTGCGCGTCTCGCGCGACCAGCAGCGCACCTCGTTCCGCGGCCAGAAGTACCGCTCCTACTACGCCAAGGTCGTGGTCGACTGCCCCTCGCGCAAGGCCTGGTACCTGTGGCTCTCGTACTACGCGCAGCCCGAGTGGGCCGGTGCCATCGTCGGCCGCGAGGAGTACAAGGAGGGCGAGGCCCCGGTGCTGTTCAAGGACATGTCCAGCGAGTGGTCGCGGCGCATGATCTCGGCGGCGTGCAAGGTGCGCAATCTGTAGTGCCGGCTCCTGCCCGCACTGTCCAGTCTCCGTCCGACCGGTGAGCGATGCACCTCCCTGCGCTTTCTCGATCAGGCCCGAGGCCTTTGATCCAACAGGCGCCCTGCATCCGGTGATGCCTCAATCGGTGATGCGCACAGCCTGCACCTGGTTACCCTGCCGCAAGTACAACAGCCCGTCGGCTCCCATCCACCAGGGTCCCGCCAGCGGCGGCACCTGCGCAGCACTGCCCGTGGGCAACGCCCACTGCGGCACCAGGCGCCATGCCTGGCCCCCCAGGGTCAGCACCATGCTGCCGTTGGCCGCTGAGGGCTGCACTGCAAGCCCGGCACCCGGCATCGCGGCGCTCACGATGGCGCCCGCCTGGGTGTAGTTGAGCAGCGATGGCAGCAACAACTGCCTTGCGCCCGGCCCTGTCTGCAGGTAGATGCGGCCCTGCTCGTCCAAGCCGATGCGGGGCGTGCCGGCGATGGCGCCGGCGCCGGCCCAGTCCGGCCGCAGCACATAGGTCTGCCCGCCCGTGCGCAGCTGCAGCACGCCTTCGGCGCCGAGCTTGATCGTCGCATCGGGCAGCACGGCTGTCACGGCGTTGGCCAGGCCGGCCAGGTCGGCCACTGCGGGGGCGAACTGCACCACCACGCCGCCGCGCACCCAGCGCAGCAGGCCCAGGGGGGTGAACGTGAGGCCATCGGGCAGGCGCGCATCGATGGTAATGGGCAGCGTGGGCAGCAGTTGGAAGACCTGGCCGCCATCGCGCACCAGCAGCACGCCGGAAGGCGTCACCTCCAGCCCCTGGGCCAGGTTGCTGCCCGACAGGCGCGCCAGTGCGCCAGTCAGTCGGGCGAATGCCTTGTTGTCCACCGTGATGGACGCAGGCAGACTGGCAAAGGCCATCGCATCGCCTGGCTGCTGGGTGTCGCCCTTGAGCGAGCCCAGGGTGATCGCGACCACGGCGCCCTGGTCGTTGACCTGCAGCCGCTCGCCGGCCTGCAAGCCCATGCTGCCCACGGCGGGCAGGCTGCCTGCCGGGGCGGTGAGCGAGCCCACCTGCACCGCCACAGCCAGCGGCTGGGCTTCAATGACGGTGTTGGCGCTGCCCGAGCTGAGCAGCACCTGACCCGCCAGCACCATGGGCTGGCCCACGGCGCTCGCGGTCATGGTGGCCCAGCCCTGCAGCACCACCAGCACCAGTACGCTTTTGCCGTTGACCTCGGCGATGCGCAGCTGTGTGCCGGGCAGTGCCTGCACCGATACCGGCTGGCCGTTGACGATGACATGCAAGGTCACCGGCGTGGTGCCCGTGCCGGGCAGCACGATGGTGCCGCCAGCAGCGCCCGGGCCCACCACTACCGGCACGGACGGATCGGTGACGGTTGCGGTGCCGGAGGTGTTCAGCGGCAGGGTCGGGGCGGCGACGGGCTCGTCCGGCACCTGGGGGGCGGGCAGGCTGACCGAAAAGACGCCCGGCATCGTGGCCACCCGCTGCAGGTTTCCATTGGCATCCCGTGCACCGGCAACCCGTACGTCCACTGCGGCAAAGGTCGCCACACCGGCGCCCACCGTGTAGTTCTGCACATAGTGCGTGCTGTCGGCCCAGTTGCCCGTGGTCGCCGTCAGAATCGTGCCCAGGCTCTGGTTGGGGAAGCTCAGCGTAGGCGTGCTGGCCGTGTCCATGGCTTCACTGAACGCCACGGTCAGCGTCTGCACGCCGCTGGCGGGCACTCCGCTGCGGAGGGTTGCAGCGCTGGGCGTCACGCTGCCGACGGTGGGGTTCTTGGTGTCGATGCTGAACACGCCCGTGAGAGCGGTGTCGCTGTTCTTGATGTTGGTATCGTCCTTGCGGCCTACGCCGCCCGCCACCGTGATGTTGATGCTGTCGAACTGCTCATCGCCATCCGCAATCGTCCAATAGATTCTGACCGCATTGCGACTCGCCCATGTCGCGGAGAGGTTCGTCAAGCTGAGCGGTATGCCGCCGGTATTGGTGAACACCAGGTTCGGGCACAGATAGTTGAGCGTCACTCCGTTGGGACACCCCGCGTAGTCTGTCGCAATGTTGTACCGGATGACGAACTCGACGGTTTTCCCGATATCGGCGTCCGTGATGACACGGCCACTGCCCGCGGGGTTCACGAAAACGTTGTCGATGACGCCCCGCATGTCTTGCACGCTCGGCGGCGGAATGACGACGACGTAAGGCGTGATGTCGAATACATCGGCCTTGAACCCTGGCACCTGTGCCGCGCCCAGCGTGTCCTGCGCGCCATCCACGGCCACATCGACGGTGCTGGTGTTCACCGTGACATAGTCCGCCTCATAGATCTGCCGGAATGTCGTTGCATTGACCCAGTCCGAACTTTTCGGCATGAGAAACGAGCCCGGGTCTTCTCCAGGGGTCGGAAAGGAGAGCACGGGATTGACTGCCGTGTCCATGGGGCTGTCGTAGGTCACCATCAGGTAAAACGACTGGCCCGCCTGCACCGGGTTGAGCTCGGACACGATCGACAGCACCGTGGGGGCCGCCAGCGCCAGGGGCGCAGCGAGGCAACAACCCACCAGCAAGACAAGACGGCCCACGACCCGCGCCGCGCCCGAACACATGCGCGCACCGATCCGCGCCATTCCCATCCCGGGAATCATTGGAAAACTCACAAACACCCCTCGCAGGCCGATCGCCACGACTGTTTATATTTGCGCCATGCGCTGTTGGTTATTGGCAACCCAGCATCTCGAGTGGCGCTGAATTATATCGTTACACCTCAAAATAACGGCCCTCGACTGCGCAGACTCACGTTGCACGCTCCCCCATCGCCCGCACCATGAACTCGACAAAGCGCGCCAGCTTGGGCAACTGGCGCCGGTCCGGCGCATAGACGAGGTGCACCGGGCGCGGTGCGGGCACGCAGCGGGTGAGCACCGGCACCAGCCGGCCCTCGCGGATCTCCTCGGCCAGCAGCACCTCGGGCTGCATGATGAGGCCCAGGCCGCGCAGCGCCGCCTGGCGCAGGCCGTCGCCCTGGTTGCAGGTGAAGCGCGCCAACTCGGGCCACTGGAAGGCCTTGCCGCCATCGTCGTACAGCGTCCACTCCACGCGCCGCTGCCAGACCGAATGGCTCAGGCACTGGTGCTGCGCCAGGTCGGCCACGCGCTCGGGGCGGCCGTGGCGCGCCAGGTAGCCGGGCGTAGCGGCGATCACCATGCGGTAGGGTTTGAGCGGCCGGGCCACCAGGCCCTCGTCGGCAATGGCGCCGATGCGCACGGCCGCGTCGAAGCCCTCGCCCGCCATGTCCACCACGCTGTCGGTCAACTGCAGCTCCACACGCACCTGCGGGTGGGCGAGCAGGAAGTCGGCCACCAGCGGCGCGATCACCTGGTTGCCCAGCGTGAAGGGCGCGCTCACGCGCAGCAGGCCCTGGGGCACGGCACGGTTGCGCTCCACCGCCGACTCGGCCCAGCGCACCTGTTCAAGCACGCGCCGGCAGTCCTCGTAGAAGGCCGCGCCCACCTCGGTCAGGCTGTTCTGGCGCGTGCTGCGCTGGAACAGGCGCGCGCCCAGGTGCTCCTCCAGCTTGCGGATGTGCTTGCCCACCATCACGGCCGAGATGTCCTGCTGGCGCGCGGCGGCCGCAAAGCTGCCGGCCTCAACCACGGCCACCATGACCTCCATGTTGCGCAGCTTGTCCATGGCGATTGCAAACCCTAAGTTAGTTCAGGAAGAACTTCACTGTACTTTATGCGCTGATTGATTCACAAAACAATCCAGGCTTCTTCAACGCTTTCGGGCAACACCCGCAAAAGGAACAAGCCATGTCCTCCATCAGCAAGGTTCTTCTCATCGGCGCCAGCGGCACCATCGGCCAGGCCGTTCTGGCCAACCTCTCGGCGCGCCACGAGGTCATCACCGCGGGCCGCAATAGCGGCACTCACCGCGCCGACTTCGCGCAACCTGGCGGCGTGGCCGCCTTGCTCAAGGCCGTGGGCAAGGTCGATGCCATCGTGAGCACCGCCGGCAACCTGCACTTCGGCCCTCTGGCCGAGATGACGCCCGAGCAATTCAACCTGGGCCTGCAGGACAAGCTCCTGGGCCAGGTGCAACTGGCGCTGCTGGGCCAGCACTACCTCAACGAGGGTGGCTCGATCACGCTGACCAGCGGCATCGTGGGCATCGAGCCCATCCGCAACGGCGCCAACGCCACGGCGGTGAACGCCGCCATCGACGGCTTCGTGACGGCCGCCGCCATCGAACTGGCGCGCGGCGTGCGCATCAACGCGGTGAGCCCCACCGTGCTGACCGAATCCATGGGTGCCTACGGCCCCTTCTTCCCGGGCTTTGAATCCGTGCCCGCCGCGCGCGTGGCCCTGGCCTACCAGCGCAGCGTGGAAGGCGGGCAGACGGGGCGGGTGTACCGCGTGGGGGGCTGATAAAGCCGGTGGCGGGGGTGCTGGGCCTGCATGCCTGCAGGTTGAGCGCCCACGCGGCAACCGCCGCCTGCCCGTAAAACCTCAGGCAATCAGGTTGCCCGTCGAAATGGTGCCGATGGTTCCCACCAGTTTGACGAAGAAGTCGGTGTTGTCGAACTGGCTGGTGTCCGAGCCCGTGTTCTGGAACAGGTAGGTGCCTGCAGCCGTGCCGGTCTGGATGGTGATGAGGTAGGACTGGCCGGTGTTGTTGAGGACGACGGACAGGCCGGCGGACATGGTGGCCAGGTAGTTGCTGGTGTCGGCGTTGCCGATGATGTAGGACCCCACGAACGCGGCATTCACGCCAGTCTTGAAATAATCCACCCCGGTGGCATTGAAGTTGCCCACGACGTCGATCTGCGTCCGGTTCGACATGTTGGCGCCCGTCTCGATCAATGTCTCCGAACCGGAGCCGGCAGTTTGCAGATTGATCACATCGACCGCCGCCCCACCCGTGACCGTCGTGGCGGCGGGGCTTGAGCCCAGAAGATTCAAGGTCTGGCCGCCCGTGCCCAGGGTGATCGTGTTGTCACCGGTACTCTTGGTGTAGTTGAGGGTGACACCCGCACCGTTGACGTTGGTCAAGCTGGCAGTGCCGGTGCTGCCGGCGACGTTGACCACCTCGATACCAGCGACCTTGGTGCTCAGGTCGATGTTCTGGGTGGTGGTGGCGCCGATGTTCAGGACGTCGCTACCGTTGCCGCCATCCACCGTCGTCAGAAAATTGATGATCTGGTTGGACGTGAAGTTGAAGGTGTCCGCCCCGGTACCGCCGATCACGCTCACGGCGACATTGGCCGACGTGAAGTTGTTGGTGCCGTTGGCCAGGTTGTAATTTTCAATCGTATTGAAGGCGTTGAAGCTGCCAGCGGTGGTCAGGTTCAGCGTTTCGGTGCCAGCCGCGTTGATGGTGCCGCTGAACTGCGACATCTGTGCAATCGTGGCGGTGATGTTGGCATTGTTGGTCACCGTCAGGTTTTCGAAGCCGGTGATGGTGGCGTTGCTGAGGTCCGGCGTGGACGAGAAGAGCGCCAGGCTGTCGGTGCCCGTGCCCCCGGTGTAGGTGCCCAGGATGGTGACGCCGTTCAGGGCCAGGCTGTTGTTGCCATTGCCCAGCGCGGCCGTGCTGGAAACGGTGGCGTTGATGGTGACGTTGTCGTTGCCCGTGCCGCCGGTGTAGTTGACACCCGCCGTCGCGGAGTTCATGTTGACCGTGTTGGTGCCCGAGGCGCTGCCCTTGACGGTGGCCGTGCCGGTCAACGCGCTGGCCGTCCAGGTGAAGCCGCCCAGGGTGATGCCACTGGCATCGACGGTGGTGAGCGCCGTGCTGTTGGCCGTCAGGGTCAGCCCGGCGTTGCCGCTGACGTTGAAGCTCTTGACCGAGTTGCCCAGCCAGGTCAGGCTGTTGTTGAAGGCGCCAGTGGGGGTGAGCTGGGTGTCGCTGACGGTGATGTTCACGGTTTCCACGCCGCTGGCGGTGACGCCGGTGGTGGCGAAAGCGACACCGCCGGTGCTGCCGTCCGTCAGCGTGAGGTTGACGATGTCATTGACTCCGCCTGCAAACGCCGCATTGGAAATGGTGAACGCGGTACCGGCGCCCGTCAGCGTGACCTTGCCGTTGCCGGGCAAGTTGACCAGGGTAAGGCCGTTGGCGCCGGAAAAACTCACATCGCTGTAGTTGCCCAGGGTCTGCAGGTCGATGGTCTGGTTGGTCACCCCGGTCAGGCGCAGCTTCTCGAAGCCGGTCACGTTGGCGGCAAAGGTGCCGCTACCCGACGCCGTGGCCGCATAGGCGGCCGTCAGGACGATGGTGTCGGTGCCGGCGCCGCCATTGACCTTGATGGGCAAGAGGGCCGTGTTGGGGATGAAGGTGTCGTCGCCCGAGCCGCCGTTGATCTGGGTGAAGCCCGCCGGGACGTTGTAGGTGAGGGTGTTGGTGCCATCGGCCAGGTTCAGCACCTTGATGTCGCTGATGGTGCCGCCCGTGCTGCCGTTGTTGATGGTGACCGTGCCGGCGGTGGTCAGGGTCAGGACATCGTTGTCCGAGGCATCGCCGGCGATGGTCGTCCCGTTGAGGGCGGCAATGGTGGACTTGAACACGTCCGTGGCCCCGACGAGACCGGTGAACGTGCCGCCCGCGGTGGTCGTGATGGTGCGGTCGGTGATGGGTTCGAGAATCCCCGCCAGCTCGGGCGTGGACTTCAGCCGCAGGTACTCGTAGGGCGTACCGACGGACCAGTTGGCGTCATAGGCAAAGCCCATGCGCTCGGCCAGCTGCCGGTAGGTGTACTCGGCCTGCTCTGGCCGGGCCCCGCGCGCGCTGTACAGCTGCAGGTTGCTCAGCAGGTAGTTCTTGTCCTGGTACTGGCGCACCAGGGCCCGCTCGGCAGCCTCCAGCGGATTGCTGCTTTGCATGATGGCCGTCCAGTCGCGCGTATCCAGGTTGCTGCCGACATTGCCGTACAGCGTGAGGATGGCGCGCGCAATCAGCTGCTGCCCGCCTGGGCCTGTCATGGAAGCACCCAGAAGTTCGGCAATGGTCGGTGTTGGCATGGCGTGGATGAAAGAAGAGATGAATTCGGTGGGACATACCGCCCAGGCAGTCTTCCGGGAGAAGAAAGGCGGGCCCTGGCAGGAACGCGCAGGCGGCGGCAGGCACAGAAAAAGCGGGCCTTCCCTGGAGGCGCGCCACCCCAATTGCAAAAATTTGCAACAGACGGTGATTATCTTAGTTCAAGGCGTCCGGGGCGCCAAACTTTGCTTTGCAGGGGCGGGTTGCCGCCCTCACACCCGCCCGCCAACCCCACCCGCATGCTGCAACTCCCCCGCCAGCTGCCCCAGCACGCGCACGGCCTGCTCCAGCTCGCGGCTCCAGGGGCGGGCGATGTTCAGGCGCAGGTAGTGGGCGTATTTGGCGGTGGTGGAAAACAGCACGCCGGGGGTGAAGGCGATGCCCTGGCCCACGGCCAGGCGCAGCAGGGCGAGGGCGTCCACGGCCTCGGGCAGCTCCAGCCACAGCCACCAGCCGCCGGCGGGGCTGTGCACGCGCGTGCCGACCGGGAAGTGGCGCTGCACGGCCTCGGCCGCGCGCGGCGTGGTCTGGGCCAGGCGCTCGCGCAGCTTGCGCAGGTGGGGCTGCAGGCCGCCGGTGCGCAAGAACTCGGCCAGCACGGCCTGCTCAAGCCAGGGGGCGGCCAGCGAAGTGCTGAGCTTGAGCGATTCCATGCGCGCATGCCAGCGCCCGCCCGCTGCCCAGCCCAGGCGAAAGGCGGGCGCCAGGCTCTTGCTGGCGCTGCCGCAGTAGATCACGCGGCCATGGCGGTCCCAGGCCTTCACGGGCTGGGGCCGGTGCGGCGTGTGCGAGAGGTCGCCGAACACGTCGTCCTCGATCAGCGCCAGGTCGTGCTGCTCCACCAGGCGCAGCAGGCGGCGCTTGTTGCGCTCGGGCATGGTGTGGCCCAGCGGGTTCTGGAAGTTGGGCATGACGACCACGGCGCGCACGCCGCTCTCGTGCTCCAGCACGTACTCCAGCGCTTCGAGCCCCATGCCCTCGCTGGGCGTGCAGGGCAGCTCGATGGCGCGCAGGCCCAGGTTGCCCAGCATCTGCAAGAGGCCGAAGTACACGGGCGACTCGACCACTACCGCGTCACCGGGCCGGGCCACGGCGCGCAGGGCGACGTTGAGCGCCTCGGTGCTGCCGTGCGTCACCATCAGCTCCTGGGGCTGCAGGTCCAGGCCGTAGCCCGCCATCCATGCGGCCAGCTCGCTGCGCAGCGCGGGCAGGCCGCTGCCTGTGGGGTAGGTGCCCAGCATCTCGGGCTGGCTGCGCAGCAGGCGCTGGGCGATGCGCGCCAGCGCCGCGGTGGGGTACCAGGCGGGCGCGGCGTTGGCCAGGTGCAGGCCCCACTGCAGGGGCTGCTGCGTGGTCAGCGCATACAGCTGGGTCATGCGGTGCTCCAGCGAGACCAGGCGGTCGAGCTCCACCGGGGGCGGCGGCGCAGGCCTGTTGTCGGCCTTTGCGGCGGCGGCCACGGCGGCCACCGCGGGGGTGCGCCCCGCGTTCGCCGGCTCGGCCACGTACATGCCCGACTTGTGGCGTGCCTGCACGGTGCCCAGGGCTTCGAGGTGGCGGTAGCAGCGCACCACCGTGTCCACGCTCACGCCCTGCGCCGCGGCCAGCGCGCGCACCGAGGGCAGGCGCTCGCCCGGCGCGTAGCGTCGCCGGGCGATGTCGCGGCGCAGCTGCTGCGCGAGCTGCAGGTAACTGTGCTGCAGTACAGATGAAGTCTTGGCCATCTGTACAGCATAAACGCAGCGCGCTCTGTGCGCGCCGGCGCGCCGCGCGCGGGCACCATGGGCGGCATGACGACTCACCAAAGCCCCCTTGCCCCCACGCTCCCCGGCAGCACCCGCCTGCTGGCCACCGCGCGCGACCTGTTCCCCGCCGTGCTGGCCGGCCTGGTGGCCGTGCTCATCTCCTACGCCGGCCCGCTGCTGCTGGTGCTGCAGGCCGCGCAGGCGGGCCATATGCCGGCGGCGCAGCTCACCTCGTGGGTGTGGGCCATCTCCATCGGCGCCGGCGTCTGCGGGGTGTGGATGAGCTGGCGCCAGCGCGTGCCCGTCATCTGCGCCTGGAACACGCCGGGCGCGGCGCTGCTGGCCAGCGCCCTGGTGGCCCTGCCCTACAGCCAGGTCATCGGCGCCTACCTGCTGGCCGCCGCGGCGCTGCTGCTGATCGGCGCGACCGGC
Organism: Acidovorax sp. CF316; assembly: GCF_000276605.1. Classification (GTDB taxonomy): domain Bacteria; phylum Pseudomonadota; class Gammaproteobacteria; order Burkholderiales; family Burkholderiaceae_C; genus Acidovorax. The sequence goes on from NZ_AKJX01000137.1 coordinate 16,142, forward strand.
GTCTTCGACCGGCTGATGGCGCACATCCCGCGCAGCCTGTGCGCGGCCATGCTGGCGGGCATTCTGCTGCGCTTTGGCATGGACGCCTTTGGCGCCGCGCGCAGCACCGTGCCGGGCGCGCCCTGGCTGGTGGGCGCCATGTTCGCGGGCTACCTGCTGTTCAAGCAGCGCTCGGCGCGCTATGCGATTGCGCTCACCCTGCTGCTGGGCGTGGCGCTGTGGCAGGGCCTGGGCTGGGGCCAGGCGGCCACGCCTGCCACCACCGCCGCCGCCGCCGCCAGCCTCGCCGGCTGGGGCTTTGCCTGGCCGGTGTGGACCACGCCCGAATTTTCATGGAACGCCGCGCTGGGCACGGCCCTGCCGCTGGCGTTGCTGTGCCTCACCGGGCAGCAGGTGCCGGGCGTGGCGGTGCTGCGCGCATCGGGCTACACCACCCACAACAACAATGCGCTGATCGCCGGCACCGGGCTGGCCAGCCTGCTGCTGGCGCCGTTCGGCGCGCACGGCACCAACCTCGCGGCCATCACGGCCGCCATCTGCACCGGGGAAGAAGCCCACCCCCTGCCCGAGCGGCGCTGGGTGGCGGGCGTGGCCTGCGGCGTGTTCTACCTGCTGCTGGGCAGCTTTGCCGGGGCCATCACGTGTGCGTTTGCGCAGCTGCCCGCTGCGTTGGTGAGCACCGTGGCCGGGCTGGCGCTGCTGGGCGCTATCCAGAACGGCCTGGCCGGCGCCCTGGCCGAACCCAGCGAGCGCGAGGCCGCGCTGGTCACCTTCGTGGTCACGGCGTCGAACGCCAGCCTGCTGGGCCTGGGCTCGGCCTGCTGGGGGCTGGCGCTGGGGCTGCTGACCTGGTGGGCGCTGAAGCGGCGCTGAACCGCGACGCTGGTAGCGCCACGTTGAAACTGGCGCGGCCAAGGCCAGTGCCCCCGCGCAAGGGCCGCCCCGCCGCGCTGGGGGCGTCCCCCTCCCGAATCGCGCAGCGAGTCGAGAGAGGGGTGAAGGCGCGAAGCGACTCAGGGGATGTCAATCCAGGCTAGCGCCCGACTCCTGCACGACCTTGCCCCACTTCACGCTTTCCGTCTTGATGAAGGCGGCGAATTGCTCGGGCGTTTCGCTGTATGTCTCGGCACCCTGCTCGTTGATCTTCTTCTTCACCTCGGCCTGGTTCAGCACCTTGACCAGGGCGGTGTTGAGCTTGGCCAGCACCGGTGCGGGCGTGCCGGTGGGCGCGAACATGCCGAACCACGAGGTGGCCTCGTAGCCGGGCACGCCGGCTTCGGCGATGGTGGGCACGTTGGGCAGCTCGGGCGAGCGCTTGGCGGTGGTCACGGCGATGGGCACGAGCTTGCCCGAGCGCACGTGCTGGATGGCCGAGGGCATGTTGTCGAACATGATGCCGATCTGGTTGCCCAGCAGGTCGGTCACAGCCGGTGCGCTGCCCTTGTAGGGCACGTGCACCATGTCCACCTTGGCCAGCGACTTGAACAGCTCGCCCGACAGGTGGATGGAGCTGCCGTTGCCCGACGAGCCGAAGTTCACCTTGCCGGGGTTGGCCTTGGCGTAGGCAATGAGTTCCTTCACGCTCTTGTAGGGCTGGGCCGGGTTGGCCACCAGCAGGTTGGGCACGTTGGCCACGCGCGTGAGCGGCGCAAAGTCCTTGATCGGGTCGAAGGGCATCTTCTTGTACAGGCTGGCGTTGATGGCATGCGTGCCCACCGTGCCCATGAACAGGGTGTAGCCGTCGGCTGGGGCCTTGGCGGCCAGCGCGCCGCCGATGTTGCCGCCCGCGCCTGCGCGGTTGTCCACGATGACCGGCTGGCCCAGCTCCGTGGTCAGGGCCTGGCCGATGATGCGCGCCAGGATGTCGGTGGTGCCGCCCGCCGCGAACGGCACGACGATGGTCACGGTCTTGCTCGGGTAGGCGGCTTGCGCGAGGGCGCCTGCCGGGATGGCAGCGCCGACGGCGGCGGTGGCCAGGGCCGCCAGCAGGGTGCGGCGGGTGGAGGGAATACGGATGGGGTTCATGTCATCTCCTGAACACGGTTAGAAATGGGGGAAGGCAAGGCCGCTGGCACTGCAGGACCTCGGGGGAAAAATGCCGGGACGTCAGACACCGGCCACGCCGACCGTCATGCCGCCGCAGACATACAGGACTTGCCCGGTGACAAAGCCGCTGCGCGCATCGAGCAGATACGACACGGCATGCGCCACGTCGTCCGGCGTGCCCACGCGCTTGACGGGCACGGATTCGATGATGGCGCGGGTGCGCGGCGCGTCGGGCGGGTTGGCGCGGTCGAACAGCTCGGTGCGGATAGGGCCCGGGCCGATGGCGTTGGCCGTGACGCCGTGGCGGCCCAGCTCCAGCGCCCACACGCGCGTCATGCCGATGAGGCCGGCCTTGGTGGCCGAATACGCGGTGCGCAGCTCCTTGCCCAGCGCGGCGCGCGAGGACATGTTGACGATGCGCCCGAACCCCGCCTCCTTCATGCCGGGCAGCAGGGCCTGCATGCACTGCAGGCTGCAGCGCAGGTTCAGCGCCACGGCCAGGTCGAACTCGTCCAGCGTCTGGTGCTCGGCCTCGGCCGGCACCACGATGCCCACGTTGTTCACCAGCCGCGTGATGGGGCCGCCGGCCAGGGCCTGCTGCAACGCGCGCGCCGTGTCGGCGGTGTTCGACAGGTCGGCCTGGATACCGCCGGGCACGTGGTCGACCACACGGTCAATGACCACGGGCTCGTAGCCGTCGGCCCGGCAGCGCTCGGCCGTGGCCGCGCCAATGCCGGCACCACCACCGGTGATGAGGACGCGCTCGCGCAGGCTGCTTGCTTGGGTCATGGGGGTTCTTCCTTCCAATGTTCAGGGGGTGGCCAGGGTTGCGCCCAGCCAGCGGGCGCCACACGCGCCATTCGGCGCGGTGGCAGGGGTGGTGTGTTTCAGTGCTCAGGCCACAAAGGCGGCCAGTGCGGCGTCGAATTCGGCCGGGGCTTCCAGGTTGGACAGGTGCGATGCCGGCAGCTGCACCAGCTGCGCACCGGGTATCGCGGCCTGCATGGCGCGTGCGTCGGCCACCGTGGTCACGGGGTCGGCCACGCCGGCAATGAGCAAGGTGGGTACGGCGATGCGGGCGATGTCCCCGCGCAGGTCGCTGGTGGCCAGCGCCTCGCAGCAGGCGGCATAGCCCTCGGGGGCGATGCCGGCGATCCAGCCCTGGGCGCGGCGCACCAGGTCGGGCTGCGCGGCCACGAAGGCCTCGCTGAACCAGCGGCCGGGAGACGACGCGGCCAACTCGGCCATGGCGGCGGCACCCTTGTCGCGCACCAGGGCGGCGCGCGTGCGCCAACCCTCTTCGGTGCCGATCCTGGCGGCGCTGTTGGCCACCACCAGGTGGTTCAGGCGGTGGCCGGCGTGCACGCCCAGCCACAGGCCGGTGAAGCCCCCCATGGAGATGCCGCAGAAGCTGGCACGCTCGACCTGCAGGGCGTCGAGCAGGGCCAGCACATCGCCGCCCAGCTGCTCGAAGCGGTAGGGACCGGGCGAGACGACGCTGCCGCCATGGCCGCGCGTGTCGTAGCGCAGCACGCGGTGGTCGCGGGCCAGGCGCGCGGCCTGGGCGTCCCACATCTCCAGGGTGGTGCCCAGGGAGTTGGAGAGCACCAGCACGGGTGCGCCCTCGGGGCCGTCGATGGCGACGCGAAAGGCCCCGGCGGGGGTCTGCAACAAGGTGGTGGGCACGGCCTGGGCTCCTGTAGACAAGCTGCGGGTCAGACGCGCTCGAGGATGATGGCGATGCCCTGGCCCACGCCGATGCACATGGTGCACAGCGCGTACTGGCCCGCGTGCTCGTGCAGGCGGTTGACGGCGGTGGTGACCAGGCGCGCGCCGCTGGCACCCAGCGGGTGGCCCAAGGCGATGGCGCCGCCCCAGGCGTTCACACGCGCGTCGTCGTCCTTCAAACCCAGGGCGCGCAGCACGGCCAGGCCCTGCGCGGCAAAGGCTTCGTTGAGCTCGATCACGTCCATGTGGTCGATGGTCAGGCCGGTCTGCGCCAGCACCTTGAGCGTAGCAGGCGTGGGGCCGAAGCCCATGATGCGCGGTGCCACGCCAGCCGTGGCCATGCCGACCACGCGGGCGCGGGGCTTGAGGCCATACTTGCCGGCGCTGGCCTCGTCGGCCAGCAGCAGGGCGCAGGCGCCGTCGTTCACGCCGCTGGCGTTGCCAGCCGTCACGCTGCCGTCAGGCCGCACCACGCCTTTGAGCTTGGCCAGCGCTTCCAGGCTGGTTTCGCGAGGGTGCTCGTCCTTGTCGACCACGATGGGATCGCCCTTTTTCTGGGGGATGGTCACGGGCGTGATCTCGCGCGCCAGGTGGCCGGCCTTCTGTGCGGCCACGGCGTTGAGCTGGCTGGCCAGGGCCATGCGGTCCTGCGCCTCGCGCTCGATGCCGAACTCCACGGCCACGTTCTCGGCCGTCACGGGCATGGAATCCACGCCGTACTTTTCCTTCATCAACTTGTTGATGAAGCGCCAGCCGATGGTGGTGTCGTACACCGCGTTGTTGCGGCTGAAGGCCGTCTCGGCCTTGGGCATCACGAAGGGCGCACGGCTCATGCTCTCCACGCCGCCGGCAATCATCAGGCCCGCCTCGCCGGCCTTGATGGCGCGCGCGGCCGAGCCCACGGCGTCCAGCCCCGAACCGCACAGGCGGTTGATGGTGGCGCCGGGCACCTCGATGGGCAGGCCCGCCAGCAGGCTGGACATGTGCGCCACGTTGCGGTTGTCTTCGCCGGCCTGGTTGGCGCAGCCGTACAGCACGTCGGTCACCGCGGCCCAGTCCACACCGGGGTTGCGCGCCATCAGCGCCTTGAGCGGGATGGCGCCCAGGTCATCGGTGCGCACGCTGGACAGCGCGCCGCCGTAGCGCCCGAAGGGGGTGCGGATGGCGTCGCAGATGAAGGCTTGCTGGCTCATGGTTCTTGTCTCCTGAGGATGGTTGTGATGAAAGCGGTGATGGACGAAAGGGGTCAGGCAGCGGCCAGCAGGGGCAGGCCGACCAGGCGTTCCAGCTCGGCATGCGTGAGCCCGTCCACCATGTCGATGACCTGCAGGCCCGCTGGCGTGCATGCCAGTGTGCACAGATCGGTGTAGATGCGCTTGACGCAGGCGACACCGGTGAGCGGGTAGCTGCACTGCGCCACCACCTTGCTGGCGCCCTGCTTGGTCAGCAGGTCCATCATCACCCAGGTCTGCTTGGCGCCGATGGCCAGGTCCATGGCGCCGCCCACGGCGGGGATGGCGCCCGGCTCGCCCGTGCTCCAGTTGGCCAGGTCGCCCGTGGCCGAGACCTGAAATGCGCCCAGCACGCAGATGTCGAGGTGGCCACCGCGCATCATGGCAAAGCTGTCGGCATGGTGAAAATACGCGCCGCCGGGCAGCAGCGTCACAGGCTGCTTGCCGGCGTTGATGAGGTCGTAGTCCTCATTGCCCGCAGCGGGCGCCGGGCCCATGCCCAGGATGCCGTTCTCGCTTTGCAGGATGACCTCGCGGCCCGCGGGGATGTGGTTGGCGACCAGGGTCGGCTGGCCGATGCCCAGGTTCACGTAGGCGCCGTCGTGGATGTCCTGCGCCACACGGCGGGCCAGGTCGTCCTTGCTTCGTTTTTGGTAGCTGGTGGAAGTGGTCATGGTGGTGTTCACTCGGTCCGCGATGTTCAGGCTGTCTTCTTGATGCCGCCGGCTTGCGTGGCGACCCGGTCGATGCGAACGACATGGGTGACGTGGATGCCGGGCGTGACGATGGCCTCGGGGTCCAGCGCGCCCAGTTCCACCACCTCATGCACTGTGGCGATGGTGGTCTTGGCGGCTGTGGCCATCACGGGGCCGAAGTTGCGTGCCGACATGCGGTAGGTGAGGTTGCCCCAGCGGTCGCCCTTTTCAGCCTTGATCAGCGCCACGTCGCCGTGGATGGGGTATTCGAGCACGTAGTGCTTGCCGTTGATCTCGCGCGTCTCCTTGCCCGCAGCCAACTCGGTGCCATGGGCCGTGGGGCAGAAGAAGGCGCCGATGCCGGCCCCCGCGGCGCGCAGGCGCTCGGCCAGGTTGCCCTGGGGCACCAGCTCCAGTTCCAGCTTGCCGCTGCGGTACAGCTCGTCGAAGACATAGCTGTCGACCTGGCGCGGAAAGCTGCAGATGATCTTGCGCACCTGGCCGGCCTTGAGCAGCGCGGCCAGGCCGTGGTCGGCATTGCCCGCGTTGTTGTTGACCACGGTGAGGTCGCGCGCCCCCTGGGCGATGAGCCCGTCGATCAGCTCGCCAGGGATGCCGGCCGTGCCGAAACCGCCGATCAGCACCGTGGCGCCATCCTTCACCCCGGCCAGCGCCTGGGCCACCGAGTCTGCAATCTTGTTGATCATCGATCTGCTTTCCTGAGAATGGAGGCATGCCGCGCGTTCGTTGTCTCGCGCCCGCAACTTCGCCTGGAAAATTTTGCCGGCATTTGTTCGCATATAGAACAAATGTTCGCTAAAAGAATTATAGTCACACCGCCCATGAACACCCAAATCGCGCCCGCCAAAGACCCCAAGCCCAGCGACAGCTACGTGCAATCCTTTGCGCGCGGGCTGGAGGTGATCCGCTCGTTCAGCGCCAGCGCGCCGCAGCAGACGCTGAGCGAGGTGGCCGCGCAGACCGGCCTCACGCGCGCCGGGGCGCGCCGGATCCTGCTCACGCTGCAGACGCTGGGCTATGTGGAGACCGATGGCCGGCAGTTCCGCCTCACGCCGCGCATCCTGGACCTGGGCTTTGCCTACCTGTCGTCGCTGCCCATCTGGAACCTGGCCGAGCCGGTGATGGAAGACCTGGTGGAGGAGGTGCGCGAGTCCTCCTCGGCCGCCGTGCTCGACGGCCTGGACATCGTCTACGTGCTGCGCGTGCCCACGCACAAGATCATGCGCACCAACCTGGGCGTGGGCTCGCGCCTGCCCGCTTGCTGGACATCGATGGGCCGCGTGCTGCTGGCCGCCCTGCCCGACGAGGAGCTGCAGGCGCGCCTGGAGGCCCACACGCTGCAGCGCTGGACCGAGCACACCGCCACCGACGTGCCCACCCTGCTCACCCGCATCCGGCAGGCGCGCCAGCAGGGCTGGTGTTTGGTGAACCAGGAGCTGGAGGAAGGACTGATCTCGATTGCCGCCCCACTCACCAACCGCACCGGCCAGACCGTGGCTGCGCTCAACATCAGCGGCCAGGCCAACCGCACGAGTGCCGAGGTGATGCAGGAGACGATGCTGCCGGCGCTGCTGAAAGCGGCGCGCACCATCTCGCGCATGATGGGTGCGCCGCGGACCTGATACTTCAGGGGACTGACAGAAACGCTGCCCCACTGGAGAAGCAAAAGACAAAAGGGCAAGCCGTGAGCAGCAGTGCTCCTGGCTCGCCCTTAGCCCGGGGAGTTATCGCGTTCAGCGGCCGCCGCGTCGAAACCCCAGCACCAGCACCACCGCGCCCAGCGCCATGGCGCCCACGCTCAGCCACTGGGGCACGTTGACGGACTCTTTCTCCTGCACCTTGAGCTCCAGCGGGCCGAGCTTGGCCTGGGTGGTTTCCTTGGTGAAGCTGAAGCCGCCCGTGAAGAAGCCGGCCAGGCCGACGATGAGCAGCAGGGCCCCGATGATGCGCGTTGCGTTGTTGTTCATGGCAGTTTCCTTGGTGGTTTGTCTTGGGATGTAGCGCGCGGTGACCAACTGTGTGCATCCCCCGCGGCTCCAATGTAGGTTCGGGTCCGTGGCGAATTCGTAGGACAGATTCGCCCCGCCCTGTGCAGCAAATTCGACAGCCAGCACCGCCCCGGCCCGCCAAAACCGCACCGCGGGCGCTGGTAATTTGGCACTACCGCTTGTCACGGCAGGCTGCTAGATTGGCCCGATGACGTTCCTGATAGGCACCCGCTCGCCGGGCCTCGCGGTACTCTTCGCGTGCTGCGCGGCCATCTCGGCAACCACCTCCACTGCCGCCACGGATGACAACACCGTGGTGTTCACCCTGTACCGCAACAGCGCCGTCAACGGCACCCTGCGGATGCATGTCGCCACCTTCGATGCGGCCGATGGCAAGGCCTACAACATGGCCAACTGCGGCCAGGCAGCTGACCTGTTCGAGGCCCAGCCGGGGGTGAAGACCCGCTTCTGGTGCGAACCGGGCCGCTTTCGGCAGCGGTGACCGGGGGCAGGCTCGCCACCCGCCCACATACCCCCGCACCCCACCCCGGCACGCCGTGCGTGCTACGCTGCGGCCCCATCATGTTCAACCCGTCCCAAGCCGACGTGCGCCGCTTCCTCTGCGGCGTGCACGCCAAGTCCCAGACCGGCGCCCCCATGGAGGCCATCGAGACGCTGGCCAGCCTGTGGATCGCCGAGCACCCCGAGTACCACGCCGATTTCTCCGATGCCGAGGCCGCCGTGGCCCGCAACTACGACGAGAAGCCGGACCGCACCAACCCGTTTTTGCACCTGTCGATGCACCTGTCGATCAGCGAGCAGTGCAGCATCGACCAGCCGCGCGGCATCCGCCAGGCGGTGGAGCTGCTAGCCAAGCGCCTGGATTCGCTGCACGACGCGCACCACGCCACCATGGAGTGCCTGGGCCAGATGCTGTGGGAGAGCCAGCGCTCGGGCCGCCCGCCCGATGGCGATGCCTACATTGCCGCCGTGCAAAGGCGCGCCACGCGCGACTGATCGGTTTCACCGCCCCAAAGAAAAAGCCCGCAACTGCGGGCTTTTGTCTTTTGGGAGCTGCTTGGCTCAGCGGAAGCGCGATTGCGGCACCACGTGCATGTCACCTTCCAGGCTGCCAAGGTAGTTGGCCAGGGCCTTCAGCTCGGCATTGGTGAACTGCTTGGCCACGCCGGCCATGATGGCGTTGCTGCGGCCCAGGTTGGGGTTCTTCTCGGCCTTGTACGACTTGAGCGCCACGAACAGGTAGTCCGCGTGCTGGCCCGCGATGTGGGGGTACGAGGGGTCGATGGGCTTGGCGAAGTTGTCGCCGTGGCAGGACACGCAGGCGCCCTTCTTGAGCAGCTCTGCCACCTGCACGCTGGGTTCGCGCTTGGGCTTGGCCGGCAACTCGGCGGCGCCGGCCTTGCCGTGCTGCGAATAGTAGGCGGAGACGTCGGCGATGTCCTGGTCGGTCAGCGAGTCGGCAATGCCGCGCATGGTGGGGTGCTTGCGGTCGCCCTTGCGGTAGGCGTCCAGTGCGGAGGAGATGTACGCACCGCTCTGGCCCGAGATCATGGGCACCTTGTGGATCTCGGGAAAGCTGGCTTGGTAGCCCACAATGCCATGGCAGCCGATGCACATGGCGATCTTCTTTTCCCCCGCCTTGACATCGCCCTTGACTTCCTGAGCGTGAGAGAAGGCCGTCACGGAAGCGACAGCCAGGGCAAATATCGTGGTCAACGTCTTGTTCATTTTGCGCGCACAATCTCGTGGAAGTTCAGCCCGAGGGCTCTGCTTAACCGGCCAATTATAGCCAGCGCCTGTCAAGCCCATTCATCAACGATCCGGTGTTTTCCCTGCCATGAAATTCCAAGGTTCCCAGAATTACGTTGCGACCCAAGACCTGATGCTGGCCGTGAACGCCGCCATCACCCTGCAACGCCCGCTGCTCATCAAGGGCGAGCCGGGCACCGGCAAGACCATGCTGGCCGAGGAAGTGGCCCAGGCGCTGGACATGCCGTTGCTGCAATGGCACATCAAGTCCACCACCAAGGCGCAGCAGGGCCTGTACGAATACGACGCCGTGAGCCGCCTGCGCGACAGCCAGCTCAACGACGGAGACAGCAGCGAGCGCGTGAAGGACATCCGCAACTACATCATCCAGGGCGTGCTGTGGCAGGCCTTCACCGCAGACCGCCCTGTGGCGCTGCTGATCGACGAGATCGACAAGGCCGACATCGAGTTCCCGAACGACCTGCTGCGCGAAATCGACCGCATGGAGTTCTACTGCTACGAAACCCGCGAGCTGATCCGCGCCAAGCACCGCCCGCTGGTGTTCATCACCTCCAACAACGAGAAGGAACTGCCCGACGCCTTCTTGCGCCGCTGCTTCTTCCACTTCATCAAGTTCCCTGAAGCCGACACCATGCGCCAGATCATCGGCGTGCACTTCCCCACGCTCAAGGCCGACCTGCTCAGCGTGGCGATGAAGACCTTCTACGACGTGCGCAACCTGCCGGGCCTGAAAAAGAAGCCCTCCACCAGCGAACTGCTCGACTGGCTCAAGCTGCTGGTGGCCGAAGACATCCCGCTCTCGGCCCTGCAAAGCGCCGACAACAAGGTGGCCGTGCCCCCGCTGGTGGGCGCGCTGCTCAAGAACGAGCAGGACGTGAGCCTGTTCGAAAAACTCGTCTTCATGAACCAGCGTAACCGCTGATCGGACCGCCATGACGCAGCCAACCCCGACGCCCCCCTCGCTGCTCGACGGTGTGGCCGACGCCATCGGCTTTGTCGGCGGTGCGCTGGCCGGCTTCTGGTTGGGCCAGCTCGCGGGCTTCGACATCTTTGCGCCGGGCTACGGCACCAAGGCCCTGCTCGGCATTGCCCTGGTGGGCCTGGGCGGCGGTCTGGGCCTGCACGCGGCACGGCGCTGGCAGCAGCAACGCCGCCAGAAGCTGCTGCAGGCCGAGCAACAACAGCAGCCGCAGCCACAACCTTCCCCCAAGAAGAAGAACAAATGAGCCCCATGCCCTCCTTCGTGCAACCCGTCACCCTGCGCGACCGTGGCCTGCGCCTGGAGCCCCTGGCCCTGGAGCATGAAGCCGGCCTGCAGGCCGCCGCGGCCGACGGTGAGCTGTGGACGCTGCGCGTGACCTCGGTGCCCGAGCCCCAGGACACCCGCGCCTACATCGAGACGGCGCTTGCCACGCGCGACCGCTTTGCGTTTGCCGTGATCGACGAGGCCACGGGCACCGTGCTGGGCACCAGCAGCTACCACGACATACTGCCGGCGGTGAAGCGCGTGGAGATCGGCTACACCTGGTACCGCCAGAGCGTGCAGCGCAGCCATGTGAACACCACCTGCAAGCTCCTGCTGCTGGGCCATGCCTTCGACACCCTGGGCTGCAACGTGGTGGGCTGGCGCACCGACAACTACAACTTCGCATCGCAGCGCGCCATCGAGCGCCTGGGCGCGCACAAGGACGGCGTGCTGCGCGGCCACGCCATGCGCCGCGACGGCACCATCCGCGACACCGTGATGTACAGCATGCGCGCCGGCGAATGGCCCGAGGCGCGCGCCCAGCTGCAGTACCTGCGCGCGCGCCGCGAGACGGCCTGAAGAACCAAGCCAAGCCCGAGGAGGCTCCCCCATGCTCATCGATTTTTTCTACACCCTGCGCGCGGCCAAGCTGCCCGTGTCGGTCAAGGAATACCTGACCCTGCTCGAAGCGCTGGATGCCGGCGTGGTGGGCCCCCGCTCCGACGACGCGTGGAGCCTGGACGACTTCTACAACCTCTCGCGCCTGACTCTGGTCAAGGACGAGAAGCACTACGACAAGTTCGACCGGGCCTTCGGCGCCTACTTCAAGGGCGTGGAGATGCTGGCCGACTTCACCAAGGAAGTGCCCGCCGACTGGCTGCGCAAGATCCTGGAGAACGAGCTGACGCCCGAGCAAAAGGCCGCCATCGAGAAGATGGGCTGGGACGAGCTGATGGAGACGCTGAAAAAGCGCCTCGAAGAGCAGAAGGAACGCCACGAGGGCGGCAACAAGTGGATCGGCACCGGCGGCACCAGCCCCTTTGGCCACGGCGGCTACAACCCCCAGGGCGTGCGCATTGGCGGCGCCGGCAAGAACAAGAGCGCCGTGAAGGTGTGGGAGCAGCGCGCCTACAAAGACTACGACGACCAGCAGGAGCTGGGCACGCGCAACATCAAGGTGGCCCTGCGCCGCCTGCGCAAGTTTGCGCGCGAGGGCAACGAGCTGGAGCTGGACCTGCCCGACACCATACGCAGCACCGCCGCCAACGCCGGCTACCTGGACATCAAGATGGTGCCCGAGCGCCACAACAACGTGAAGGTGCTGCTGCTCATGGACGTGGGCGGCACCATGGACGAACACATCCAGCGCGTGGAAGAACTCTTCAGCGCCGTGAAGGGCGAGTTCAAGCACTTGGAGTTCTATTACTTCCACAACTGCGTCTACGACTTCATGTGGAAGAACAACCGCCGCCGCTTTGCCGAGAAGTTCCCCACCTGGGACATCATCCGCAAGTACAACAAGGACTACAAGCTGATCTTCGTGGGCGACGCCACCATGAGCCCCTACGAGATCCTGCAGCCCGGCGGCAGCGTGGAATACAACAACGAAGAACCCGGCGCCGAGTGGATCCAGCGCCTGACCCACGCCTTCCCCAAGTTCGCCTGGATCAACCCCGAGCCCCAGGGCGTATGGCAGTACCGCCAGAGCATCAGCATCATCCAGCAGCTCATCGGCAATCGCATGTACCCGCTGTCGCTCAAGGGGTTGGAAGAGACGATGCGGTTGTTGTCGAAGTGAGGGGTGGGGCACGAATCCTTCGTCGGCCAAGGCAAGAGAACGACTCCCGATGGGCAGCAGTTCAATCAACATCCAGCTGTCGCATGACGAAGCGCTGGTCCTGCTCGAGTTCTTCGGCAGGTTCGAGGGTGGTGGGGAATTTCGCTTGCACCACAATGCCGAGTTCGTGGCATTTGCCAGCGTGTCTGCGCAACTGGACAAGGCGCTGGTCTCGCCTTTTCAAGAAGCCTATGCACAGCAAGTCGAAGCCGCACGACAACGGCTGGCGGGTGGCTACGAGGGCAATGCACCGTGCGTGGAGCCTGCGAAGTTCGGACCACTCTAGTCGCGTTACCGGGGAATGGGCAGGCCCCGCTCGTCGGCGCAAGGCCCTTGCTTGCTTGATTGCTACCCGCGCCGGCTAGCGAGCAGGTCGGCCGGCGTTCTGCCCGCCACGTTGGTGGCGCTGTCGTCGGCGCCGTGCTGGCGCAGCAGGGCCATGACCTGGGCGTTGTCGTCCAGCGCAAACCACAGCGGACCCCCTTCGGACACCCAGGTCTGGCCGCTGCAGTAGTGCAGGGCCGTGTTGCCGTACACGTCCACTGCGTGCACATCGGCCCCGACGGCCAGCAGGTACTGCACCACCGCCAGGTCGTCCGTCAGCGCGGCGGCCATCAGGGGCGTGGCCATGCGGCGCACGCTGCCCAGCGATTCATGGATGCCGCCAGCAGCGCGGGCGTTCACGTCGCAGCCCAGGTCTTGCACCAGGTAGCGCACCATCTCCAGCTTGGTCGGCATGGCGCTGTGGGCCGCGCAGGCCTGCAGCAGCAGCCCAGGGCCCACCAGATGGGCATGGCCCTGGGCCATCTTGCGCACCATGTCCACCGACAGGCTGCGCACGGAGCCCTGCAGCGCACCCGCGTTGACGGTTGCACCGTTTGCCAGCAGCAGGTCCACAAAATCCACGCTGCCAGACTCGGCGGCCAGGCCCAGCGCGTCGGTGCCATCCCGGTTGCTCGCGGCCAGGTCCGGCTGGCGCTGCAGCACGGTCTGCAGGTTGTGCGCCTGCACCGCCAGCTCTGCGGCGGCACTGGCCTTGGCCTCGCGGTCGTCTTCGTCTTCGTCGTCGTCCTCTTCTTCCATCTGCGCATCGGCATGCTGCGCAATGGCCCAGCGGTAGCGTGTGCACGTCGCCAGCAAGGGCGTGTTGCCGTTGTAGTCCCGAAAGTCCACCCGGCCCTCGCTGGCGATGAGGACATCGAGCTCGGCCAGGGTGATCTTCTCGTCCCTCATCCCGCCGATGAAGTCGTCGACCGCTTCGCTGGCGTGGTGGTGCTCGTCGCCATCCCCATCGTCGTCACCATCCTCCCCATCGGCGCACACTTCACGGAGCATGGCCTTGGTCCCGGGGGCCATGGAGCCTGGGTTCTCTTCGCGCGCCAGGTCTTCGATGAAATCCCAGTAGTACGCCGACAGGTCGACCGATTCGCCGCCCTCGAAAGGCACCAGCAGCAGGTCGCCGCCATCCACATCGCACTGCATGCCCAGCAGCTCGAACGCCCGCGCTAGATAGCGCGTGCGGGCGAACTCCTCGGGGTTCTGCAGGTAGTCGGCAACCACCATGTGCTTGGGGCACCCGCGCTGCAGGGCCTGTAAGGCGGCCGCCTGGTCGGCCTGGCGGATGCGGAAGGTGCCGGGTGGGATGAATGAAGAAGAAGCTGAAGTAGTAGTTGCGTCTTGCATGAAGTGTGTGGGTCTGTAGCTGTGTCTGTTGCCATGGCGGGTGGCAGCGCCCGCGGCGCATCTGCGGTGGCTGCTGCGCAGTGGCGCACCGGCCTCACGCCGTGTGGCCGGGCCCCGGTGGGGTGCCATGGCACGATGATAGGTGGCGCCTGTCGCGCCGCACTGGACGAATTGTCCAGCGGCGCGTGCCAATGGGTCGCCTGCAACCGGGTAAGCAGCGTGGCCGCAGGATTGTTCGGATGCGAGCGGGCCGGGCTTACCGATTGGCCTTTGAATGCGCCATGCCCCTCAGCTCCTGCGCGCTGCCTACACGCACGTGAAGTTGAAGGAAACCCCCAGCTTCAACTCCCGAAGAAGGTGCAGCGAATCGCTCTCCACCGTGAGGTACGGGTACGGGCTTTCGGAGAAGCACCCAAGAACCAGCTCGGCACTGGATGACAGGGCGATGAGCTGTCGAAAATAGTCCTGGTGCGGAGCGATGGTCTGCCATAGCCATTGCAGGTGTGCGTCCAGCGAGGCCACGCCGCCCAAAGGCGAGTTCAGGAGCCACAGATCCTCTTGCCATCGCTTTCCGGCGAACCGTGGTTCCCCCTTGCGGACAGCATGTGTGGGCTCGATGCCCGTGCGCAGCTGCATGGCGTCGTGTTGCTCGCCGATGCCGGCAATGCGCAGCGATGCATCGAAGCGGTAGAGGCGGGGTGTGCCCCGGTAAGCGGGGTCGGCAAGAATTTTGTCCCGGCGCCGCACGCCGCGTTCCGCGCGCCGCCGGACCTTAGTGGAGATACGGGCCATCTGCTTCCTTGTGACTTGGGTATGGTGCACGGCCCCCCTTGGGGCTGTGACGCCAGGGGGCCACTCTGATTGGCAAAAACCACTGTCATGCCAGCCTGCTACAACCGCAGGCTCACACCATTTTGACGAAGGAAAAGCCCATGATCACTTCCTCCGAACGCCGTGGCTTCATGCTGGGTCTGGCGGCCACCGCCACCACCGTGGCCTCTGTTGGCCGCGCCGTCGCACAAACTGCCAGTTCGTTGACCCTGTCCGCCGCGCCGGGCCAGGCCCTGGCGACCGACGCTCCCTACTGGGCGGCAGTGCGCTCCCTCTACGCGGTCACGCCGGACATCGTCAATCTGGAAAACGGCTACTGGGGCGTCATGGCCGAGCCGGTGCGCCGCGAGTACCTTGCCAAGACCGACATGGTGAACCGCGACAACTCGTTCTATGCGCGCAACGCCTACGGCCGCGAGATCGAGCCGATCCGCGCCGCACTGGCCGCCGCCGTGGGCTGCTCCGTGGAAGAAATCGCCTTCACGCGTGGCGCCACCGAGGCGTTGCAGTTGTTGATCGCCGGCTACAACAAGCTCAAGGCCGGCGACACCGTGCTGTACGCCGACCTGGACTACGACTCCATGCAGTACGCGATGAACTGGCTGAAGGATCGCCGCGGTGTCGACGTGGTGCGCTTTGCCATCCCCGAGCCCGCAACGCGCGAAGCCGTACTGCAGACCTATCAGAAGCAGCTGGAAAGCAACCCCAAGGCGCGCCTGTTGCTGCTCACGCACCTGAGCCACCGCACCGGCCTGGTGATTCCGGTGGCGGAAATCGCAGCCATGGCCCGCGCGCGCGGCGTGGACGTGGTGGTGGATGCAGCCCACTCCTGGGGCCAGATCGACTTCAATGTGGGCGACCTCCAATCCGATTTCGTGGGCTTTAACCTGCACAAGTGGATCGGCGCTCCGTTGGGCACGGGTTTCATGTACATCAAGAAGGACCGTTTGCCCGACATCGACCGCGCCTTGGGCGACGAAGACTTTCCGCTTGCCGACATCCGCTCGCGCGTGCACACCGGGACCGCCAACTTTGCGGCCTTTCTCACGCTGCCCACTGCGCTCAAGCTGCACCAGGAAATCGGTGCCCGCGCCAAGCAGGCGCGGCTGCGCCATCTGCGCGACCATTGGGTCAGCCGCGCGCGTGGTTTCAAGGGCCTGGAAATCCTGACTCCCGACGAGCCGGGCATGGCCGCCGGCATCACCTCGTTCCGCCTCGCAGGCAAGACCAGCGCGGCGGACAACAACGCCATCGTCGCGGAGCTGCGCGACAAGCACGGCATCTTCTCGGTGCGCCGTGCCGGCGTGGCCAAGGGCCAGTGCATCCGGATTTCGCCGGCGCTCTATACGACCGAGGGCGACATGGACAAGCTGGTGGCCGCGCTGAAGGCGATTACCGGCTAACACCACCGATCCACGAAGCGTGCGCAGATGATCGCTGTACATCCCCACGGGCCACGGCGGGCCAGTAACCCTCCATCATTTACGTGCGCAAGTGCCACTTTGGATTGCATGACGCCATGGGCAGAACTTGCGGACCATCGCTGCATCGTGACGCGCTTCTCGGCAGTGAGTTTGCTGCCTGCTACTACTGCCTTGGCACATTCCCGTCCAGCACCATCGCACAGTGGTGCGATGGCGACCACCAGGACCAGACGGCTATCTGTCCCCAGTGTGGCGTAGATGCCGTGGTGGGCTTCGACGGGCCGCCGGACAAAGCGTGGCTGCAAGCCACCCATGCCAGGGCCTTCGGTCCGGCCTGAGGCTGCATTTGGGGTTCACGCCAACAGAAGAAACGCCCCTCTCCCCATCAACCCACCCGCCGGAAATGCATGGCGACCGCGCCGCAGCGCAGCGGCTTCGCAGAGACCAGCGTGAGCCGCCGCGTGGCGGGCAGCCCGCCCTGGTACAGCGTGGGGCCGTGGCCAGCGATGCGGGGGTGCACGAGCAGCTGGTACTCGTCGATCAGGTCCAGCCGGTCGAGTGCGGTGGCGAGCTTGCCGCTGCCCAGGAGCACGCCGGCGGGCGTCGCGTCCTTGAGCGCCTGGATGCCCGCGCGCAGGTCATCACCGCCAGCGACCAGGTGGCTGTGGGCCCACGGGAAGTCCTTGCGCGTGGCGGACACCACGTACTTGGGCTTGGCCTGCAGCTTGACCGCCCACTCGCGCACCGCCGGCGGCGCACCCTCCACCTCGCCGCGGGCGACCGCGGGCCAGTAGTGTTCCATCATCTCGTACGTCACGCGGCCCCACAGCATGGCGCCGTGCTCGTCCATGAGGCGGGTGAAGAAGGCGTGTGTCTCGTCGTCGGCGATGCCTTCCTGGTGGTCCACGCAGCCGTCCAGGGTGAGGTTGATGCTGAAGGTCAAGCGTCCCATGCAGTGCTCCGTTCGGTGTGCGCGGCGGGGCACCCCTGCAACCACCGCAGGCAATGGAGTGAAAGTGCGATCCGGCGCCGTGCGCCGTGCTCAAGCGTCGATGAAGGCATGGCGACTTCCCGCGGCCAGGATCCAGCCGCTCAATCCATAGGAGCTGGACAGCTCGATGCACTTTACCTGCAGGGCAGTCAGCGCGCGAAGCGCTTCTTCCCGCTCGACTTCGACGGCGCGCTTCGGGTGAGGGATCGGGCGCCAGAATTTGGGCCAGCCCCATTTGCATTCGGCTTCGAAGCGATCGGTCCATTCCGTCAAGAATTCTTGCAGCGGTCTCTCTTCGAACGCGTACACGATGTTGCCGCCCAGGTCGTGCTCCAGGAAGTAGCCCTCGACCCCGGCAAAAACAAGCTTCGCTCGCTTCATGTCAACGCTGGAGTCATGGGGCCACTCCAGCTCGAACACCAGCTCGCTACGTGTGCCATGGACCGCGTAGCCAGTGATATGGAAATCGTGCCAGGAGCGCATGGTTTTCTGACGCCAAGCGTCCTGTGGAGAGAGTGTGGGGGTGTGCAATGCCAATCGGCGGGAGTGCCTTGCCTGCGGCGGTAGCCGCCATCGTAGCAGTGGCTGGAGCGGGCTCCGAGCACCCCACAAGGCATCACGTCCGACACCCATCCCCGATTTCATCGTGACAATCGCCCATGGGTGCGCAGCCGTGGCGCACCCTGCCCCCTTGTTTTTTCATTCATTGACTGACTGACTGCCTGAAAGACGCACCCACCCCGCATGGACAGCAGCACGACCACCACCTGGATCACCGATGCCCTCGCCCACCCCCTGGACTGGGCGAGCGTGCGCGCGCAGGCGCTGGATACCCGGGACTGGCTGGTGCTGGGCGGCATCCTGCTCTTCCAGCGCCTGTGCGTGCACATCGGCATGTGGACGTACTGCCTGGCGGTGCTGCCGGGCACGGCCTTGCACGAGGCCATGCACTGGACGGTGGCCGCGCTGCTGGGCGCCCGGCCCACCATGCCCAACCTGGTGCCGTTGCGCACGCACGGGGGCTGGCGGCTGGGGTCGGTGCGGTTTCAGGCGGGGTACCTGCGCTCGTTGCCGATTGCGCTGGCGCCAGTGGCGCTGGCACCGCTGAGCTTTTGGTGGGCCACCACCTTCATGCCGGGAGCCGGGTCGGGCGCCATGTACTGGCTGCATGCCTGGCTGGCGGCGTCGGCCTTCGGGGCGAGCGTGCCGTCCACGCAGGACTGGTCGGTGGCTGCGCCGGCCTTGCTGGCAGGCGCAGTAATGGGGGTGACGCTATGGGTGGTGGTTTGAAGGAGCATCTGCGCAGTCGCTTTCGGCCAGGCAGCGTCCCCTCGCTCTCACCAGATACACCCCGATACGCTGCGGGAATCTGTCTTACAAAGGAACGCGGTTTTTGCGGCGATAGTGTGGCCTTCGCAGGCAGCCCCCTGTGGCGATCCCGGCGCCGGGGCGCAAGCCTGCCTGTGCCGTACCATGACCCGTCGTCCACCCCAACCCAAACCGCCTGCCGTGTCCCGTAGCCCCCTGCCGCCCACTGCCCATTCCCCAACGCCGGCCCGATGGCCGGCGTTGCTGCTTTGCAGTGCTGCGGGGCTGTTGCTGCTGCAGGGCTGCAGCCTGCTGCCCGGGCGCGGGGGCGAGGAGGCGCCCCGCGATGCGGCGTCGAGCCCCATTGCTGCGGACAGCGATGGCAGCCCCTCGTTCGACGTGCAGGTGCGCGCGCCCGGCACGGTGCGCGAGACGCTGGAAAAGCACCTGGAGCTGCAGCGCTTTCGCCAGCTGCCCGACCTGCAGGCCAGCGAGCTGCAGCGCCTGTTGGGCGCGGCCGATGCCAACGCGCGCGAGCTGCTGGGCACGCTGGGCTACTTTGCGCCCACCATCACGGTGGAGATGACCGAAACGCCCGATGCCAAACTGGCGCCACGCACGGTGGTGGTGACGGTGGACCCCGGGCCGCAGACGCGCATCGCCAAGGCCGACATCACCTTTGCCGAAGCAATCAGCAACGCGCAGGACGGCGAGGGCCGCGCGCGCCAGTTGCGGCGCGTGCAAAACGGCTGGGGGCTGCCGCCGGGCCGGGCCTTCACCCAGTCGGCGTGGGACAGTGCCAAGAACGACGGCCTGCGCCAGCTGCAGGTGCGCCGCTACCCCACGGCCAGCATCACCAACAGCCGCGCCGAGGTGGATGCCGACAAGCACGAGGCGAACCTGAGCGTGGCCTACGACACGGGCCCGCTGTACCGCTTTGGCCCGCTGCGGGTGGAGGGCGACCAGCGCTACGACCCCGATGGCGCGCGCCGCCTGGCGCGCCTGCCCACGGGCGCGATCTATGACGAGACTGAGCTTCTGGACGCGCAACTGCGCCTGGCCAGCAGCGGGTACTACGACGCGGTGTTCTTGACGCTGGACACCGAGGGCACCGACCCGCTGGCCGTGCCGGTGGTGGCCCAGGTGCGCGAGGCGCAGTTGCAGAAGGTGGTGTTCGGCGCGGGCCTGTCGACCGACAGCGGGCCGCGGCTGACGATTGACCACATCCACAACCAGATGCCCCTGCTGGGCTGGCGCGCTGTGAGCAAGCTGTCGCTGGACCGCAAGAACAAACTGCTCAGCACCGAGTGGACCGATCTGCCCGGCGAGAACGGCTGGCGCTGGTTTGCTGGCGGCCAGGTGCAGCGCGAGGACACGGGCGACTATGAGACCAACAGCGCCCGGCTGCGCGGCGGCCGCAGCAAGAGCACCAAGAACATCGACCGCAATTACTTTCTGCAGTACGACTATGCCAAAAGCCAGGGGCTGAACGCCCCGCCCTCGGGCACGGCGCTGAGCATCAACTACGGCTGGACGGGCCGCTACTTCAACAACAACACGGCCCCCACGCGCGGCCATGGCATTGCGGCCGAGCTGGGGGTGGGCACCACCCTCACGCCCGAGCGCGACCCCTTCGTGCGCACGCTGCTGCGCTGGCAGACCTTTATCGCCGCGGGCCGCGTGGAGGCCGACGACGGCGCCTCGCGCGCAGCGCGGCTGGCGGTGCGTGCCGAGGGCGGCGCGGTGTTTGCGCGCCAGGGCGCACAGCTGCCGGTGACGCAGCTGTTTCTGACCGGTGGCGACACCACGGTGCGCGGCTATGGCTACCGCAAGATCGGTGCGCGCACCGACAACGACCAGCTGTACGGCGGACGCTACCTGGCCGTGGGCAGCCTGGAGTGGCAGCGCCCCATCGTCTACAAGGGCAGCATGACGGACTGGGAGAGCACCCTGTTCGTGGATGCCGGCGCCGTGGCCGACAAGGTGGGCGACCTGGACCCGCGCGTAGGCGTAGGTGCCGGCGTGCGCTGGCGCAGCCCCGTGGGCCCGCTGCAGGCCGACCTGGCCTATGGCGTGCAGGCCAAGGAGCTGCGGCTGCACCTGCGCCTGGGCTTCACGTTCTGAGACGGCCGCACGGCCTGCCTTTTTACTGCCCCTGATTTCCTGACTTGTTGATTGATGCCTTCTCGCAACCCGCCCGCCTCTGCCGCCAACCGCTCGCCCGATTTCAGCGCCGGGTCGTCGGCACCGCCGCCACCGCCGCGCCGGCGCCGTACCTGGCTGCGCCTGCTGGTGTGGCTGGTGGTTGGCCTGCTGGCGCTGGTGCTGGCAGTGGCCGGCGCGGCGTGGTGGTGGGCGGGCAGCAGCACATCGCTGGCCCTGGCGCTGGCGCGCGCCGCGCAGTACCTGCCGGCGGACCAGAAGCTGGAGAGCCGCGACGTGAGCGGATCGCTGCGCACGGGCGGCAGCATTGGCTGGCTGCGCTGGAGCAGTCCGGCCCTGGTGGTGGAGGTGGACGGCGCGCGCATCGGCTGGCAACTGGCGCCGCTGCTCAGCCGCAAGGTGGAGCTGGGCGAGGTGCATGCCGCGCGCGTGCGCATCACCCCCCAGGCCACGGCGCCCGCCAGCACCGAGCCCCTGAAACCGCTGGAGCAGCTGGTGCTGCCGGTGCAGGTGGCCGTGCCCTTCAAGGTGGACAGCCTGGAGTGGGCGGGCTCGCCCGAGCAGCAGATCAGCCTGGCCGGCAAGCCCGCCGTGCAGGCCCAGAACCTGGCCGGCGACTACCGCTACGACGGCACCGAACACCACCTGAAGATCGACAACGTGGAGCTGGCCCAGGGCCAGTACCAGGCCCGCGTGAAGCTGCAGGCCCAAGCCCCCATGGCCATCGACGCCACGCTGGACGGCACCGTGCACACCACGCCCCCGGGCGGCGGCAACCCGCTGCAGGTGGCGGCGCACGCCACCGTGCAGGGCACGCTGGCCACGGCCGCCGCGCAGCTGCAAGCGGCGG
Organism: Acidovorax sp. CF316; assembly: GCF_000276605.1. GTDB lineage: Bacteria > Pseudomonadota > Gammaproteobacteria > Burkholderiales > Burkholderiaceae_C > Acidovorax. Next base: position 37,976 of record NZ_AKJX01000137.1, read on the forward strand.
CGCAGTTGAAGCCCGTGGTGGTGGCGGCGGCTGAGCCTGCTGCTCCGGCGGCATCGGCCGCAGCCACACCCGCACGCAAAGGCGCCCCGGCCAACGCCAAGGCGCCCTCCGCCCCTGCCGAGGCCATGCAGGCCGACGTGCAGGCCACCATCCTCCCCTGGGTGCCCCAGCCCCTCAAGCAGGCCGCTGCCGCTCTCAAGGCGCTGGACCTGGCCGCCCTGTGGCCCCAGGCGCCGCGCACGCTGCTGCATGGCACGGTGAAGGTGGACCCGGTGAATGCGACCGCTGCCACGGCACCCACCGGTTCATCCCCCGCACCCGCCATCGCCGGCTGGAACATCGAGGCCGACCTGCGCAACGACCTGCCCGGCCCCTGGGACAGCAAGCACCTGCCCCTGGCCGCGCTGCAGGCCCGCGCAGGCTTTGATGGCACGCGCTGGGATGTGCCTGCGGCCACGGCCACCATCGGCACGGGCAAGGCCGCGGGCACCATTGCCCTCAAGGGCCAGTTCACACCCGCCACCGGCGCGGCCGAGGGCCTGGCCGAGCTGCGCAACCTGCGCCCCGATGCGCTGCACACCGCGCTGGCGGCGGCGCCGCTGGGCGGGCGCATCACCGCCCAGGGCCAGGCCGACCAGGCCGTGCGCTTCACCGCCGACATCCGCGCCACGGGCGCTGCGCCGGTGCAGCCGGCCGCAGCGGCCCCTGGCAAGAAGGGCGCGCCCCTGCTGCGCATCAACACCTTCACCGCCCAGGGCCAGTACCTGGCGCAGACGGGTGGCGGCACAGTGCAGCTGGACCGCCTGCTGCTCGATGCGCTGCAGGCCAAGGTCGAGGCCACGCAACTGCGCGTGGCCCTTGGCGAGCAATCGGCCCAGGGCCAGTTGCGCGCCACGGTGCCGGGCGCCACCGCCAATGCCAACGGCCAGATGGCGCCCACCAAGGGCGCGGGCGAGTTGCAGCTGCAGCTAAGCGATGCCGAGCGCACGCAAGCCTGGCTGGCCAGCCTGCCGGGCCTGGGTGATGCGATGAAGGGAGTCACCGCCAAAGGCCAGGCCCAGCTCAATGCCCGCTGGACGGGTGGCTGGCAGACGGCAGCAAGCCAGATCGAGGCCCTGGCGGCCGGCAAGGCCCTGCCGGCAGGTGGCAAAGACGCCAGCAACTTCACCCTGCAGGCCCGCGTGAACGCACCCCAGCTCGATGTGGCCCTGCCACCGGCCAAGGGGGGCGCACCGGGCGGCATGGCGGCCGTGCAGCTGCGCGGTGTGAATGCCGAGCTCTCGGGCTCGCTCGCCCAGGCCACGCTGGCGCTGGATGGCGAGGCCCGCACCGGCACGCAGCGCGCCACGGTGCGCACGCGCCTGGCGGGCGGCACCAGCGGTGCCAACGAGTGGCAGGCCCAGGTGACCGAACTGCGCCTGCAGGCGCAAGACACGCAGTTGCCCGGCCCCTGGGCCGTGCAACTGGCCGAGCCCGTGACCGTGAAGCTGCGCATGGGCGGGGCCGCGCTGGCACCGGCCATGCCAGCATCGGGCACCGCCCCTTCTGCCACCGGTGCGGCAGCCCTGTCGGTGCAGGCCTCTGCCGGGCAGGCGCGCATCACCGGGCCGGTGGCCGGCACGGCCACGCTGCGCTGGCAGCCCATCAGCTACGCGGGCGGCGGCGGCAGCCCGCTGCGCCTGCAGACCCAGGGCAGCCTGCAAGGCCTGCCCATGGCCTGGGTGGATGCGTTTGGGGGTGGAGGCAGCGACCCCGCTGGCAAGCCTGCCCAGCCCCTGCTGGCCCGCCTGGGCCTGGCCGGCAACATCGTCTTCGACGGGCAGTGGAATGTGGACACCACCACCAGCGGCCCGCTGCGTGCCAGCGCCAGCGTGCGCCGCGCCTCGGGTGACCTGCGCATCCTGGCGGTGGACTCGGCCCCCATCACCACCGTGCAGAGCAGCGGCCAGGGCACCGGCGCGGGCAGCCCCACGGCCACCGTGACCGAAGAGCCCGGCAGCGGCAGCAATGCTGGCGTGCGCCAGGCCGAGCTGACGCTGGAGGCCGAGGGCGATGCCCTGCGCGCCAGGCTGGTGTGGGCCAGCGACCGCGCCGGCGAGGTGGACGCCACCGCCAGCACCCGCCTCACCCTGGGCAGCACGCTGGGTGCGACCACGCTGGCGCCCGACGCGCCGCTGGCCGGCACCCTGCGCGCCCGCCTGCCCGACGTGGGCGTGTGGTCCGCCCTGGCCCCGCCGGGCTGGCGCGTGCGCGGCACGCTGGATGCCAACGCCACCCTGTCGGGCACGCGCGCTGCGCCGCGCTGGGCCGGCACGCTGGGGGCCGACGAGCTGGCCGTGCGCTCCATCCTCGATGGGGTGGACCTGCAGGGCGGGCGCCTGCGCGCGGCGCTCAATGGCAACCAGCTCGATATCACCGAGTTCAGTCTGCGGGGGGGCACGGGCAGCAAGGCGCGCATTCCCGGCTACAGCGGCAACCGCACCAGCGCCCCGCAAGACGGCGGCAGCCTCACCGGCACCGGCCGCGTGACCTGGGGCGATGCGGCAACCAGCAACAACGGTGGCATGTCGGGCCTGGCCATGAGCTTTCAGGCCGAGGCCAAGGCCCTGCAGGTGCTGGGCCGGGCCGACCGGCAGGTCAGCGTGTCGGGCAAGGTGCAGGCGCAATTGCAGCAGGGCCAGTTCAGCGTGCGCGGGCAGTTGACCACCGACCGCGCCACCATCATCCTGCCCGACGAGACCGCGCCCAGCCTGGGCAGCGACGTGGTGGTGCGCTCGGCCGCCAAGGACCGCGAAGCCCAGGCAAAGGCCCAGGCAGTGGCCAAGGCGAACCAGGCCGCCGCGCAGCCTGCCACCGGCACCACGCCCACCACGGCCAAGCCGCCCGACATCGCCATCACCCTGAACCTGGGGCGCGACTTTGCGCTGCAGGGCCAGGGCATCACCACGCGCCTGACGGGCGAGCTCGACATCCGCAGCAGTGCGGTGCCCGGCGCGCCCCCGCGCGTGATCGGCGAGGTGCGCACCGAGCAGGGCCGCTACCGCGCCTGGGGCCAGGTGCTGGACGTGGAGACGGGGCTCATCCGCTTCAGCGGCCCGTACAACAACCCCTCGCTCGACATATTGGCGCTGCGCCCCAACATCAGCGTTCGTGCCGGCGTGCAGGTCAGCGGCTCGGCCCTGGCCCCGCGCGTGCGCCTGTACTCGGACCCCGACCTGCCCGATGCCGAAAAACTGTCGTGGGTGGTGCTGGGCCGCGACGCCGCCGCCGGCGGCGCCGAAGCCGCCGTGCTGCAGCAAGCCGCCCTGGCCCTGCTCGGCCGCAAGGGCGGCACCGGCGCCACCGCCAACATGGCCAGCCGCCTGGGCCTGGACGAAATCGGCTTCAAGGGCCCCGGTGCCGGTGAAGACGCCACCGGCGCCGCGCTGACCTTCGGCAAGCGTTTGTCCACCGACCTGTACGTGACGTACGAGCGCAGCCTGTCGGGAACGCTGGGCACGCTGTACATCTTCTACGACCTGTCGCGCCGCCTGACTCTGCGCGGGCAGACGGGGGCGCAGAGTGCGGTGGACATCATCTACACGTTGAAGTACGACTGATGCGGCTGTGCCTTCAACCGCCTGGCGTCGTTGGTTCGCCTTGCCGTGCTCAGAACCTGTTTACGATCTCGCAGGGGTCGCGCAGCGGCCTTGCCCGAAGGGTTGGAGCGAAATCGGGCGATTGGACGCCCCGGCTGCTTGCATGGGCACGAGCCCATGCGGCGCACCCGGAGCATCCACTCATACCGATTGCGCCCCAACGCGATCCCCTGCGAGATCGTAAACAGGTTCTAAAGCACTGTCTGCGGCTTCCCGCCTAGCCATGCGGCTGAAGGCAAGGCCGCATGCGGGACGGCGCGGAGCAAAAAGCGGGCATTGCCGGGACCACCCCGCACTGCCCCTACAATCGCCCGCTGCGTCCTCCTCGTAGTTCAATGGATAGAACGAGTGCCTCCTAAGCGCTAGATACAGGTTCGATTCCTGTCGAGGGGACCACTTTCCGCCTTTGGAATCAACCACTTGGCGCGACCCACCCCCGAAAACGGGACAAGAACGGGACAAAGCGACGTTCAGAGCCCCACGGGCGCCTTCGATTCCACCCTGTCAGCCCGCGCCGCAGGCCATGGCTTCACAGCCACCAGCCGACCCGGCAAAAAATGCCCGCCCCGAAGGGCGAGCAAAAGATAGGCCGGCTGGAGTACCCGCAAACGCCTCGGCGCCTATCCGGCCACGTCTGCCCACGTGGCACCGCACCATGAAAGCGGCACGACCACTGTGGCGCACGGTTCACGCAAGGGGTGTAGGAGCAGGGGCCTCGCCCAGGGCCTGCAAGCCCGTGCCTCGCAGGCCCAGCGGTCCTACATACACCTTTCGCCGTACTGGCCTACAAGGGAGTATCGAAGTCGGTCTCAAGGCAGCGTGGACGGCGCCCCCTCGCGCGCAGCCTCCTCCAGCAACCAAGCGGTAACCTCGTCCAGCAAGCCCCCATCACCGCCGCGCGCCCGCTGCGGCCACACCAGGTGGTAGTCGCTGCCCGTGCGCAGCGCCACCTGCGGCAGCACCCGCACCAGGCGGCCTGAGGCGACGTCGGAGGCGACGAAGAAGGGGCTGGCCAGCGCCAGGCCCTGGCCGGCGATGGCCGCGTCGATGGCCAGGCTGATCTGGTTGAAGCGCGTGCCGCCCGGTGGCGGGGCCGGCATGCCGGCCTGCGCGAAGAACGCGGGCCAGGAGCCATGGGCGTCGTGGATCAGCGGCAGCTTGGCCAGGCGCTTTGGCGTCAGCGCGCCCGGTGCTCCCACCAGCGCCGGGCTGCCCACCGCGATCAGGGTGTTGTCGAGCAGGCGCTGCACGTGCAGCCCCGGCCCAAACGGGGGCTGGCCATAGCGGATCGACAGGTCCACCCCCTCCGCATGGAAGCGCGACACGCGCTCGGTGGCCAGCACGCGCAGCTCGGTGCCGGGGTGGCGCTCGGCAAAGCGCGGCAGGCGTGGCAGCAGCCA
>NZ_AKJX01000138.1 GCF_000276605.1 Acidovorax sp. CF316
GGCGGCACGCCCGCCAATGCCATGGGCACATAGAACACCCAGCCCAGCAGCGCACCGGAGCTGGTCTGGCGCAGCGCGGTCGAGAGGTTGTAGTCCTGGCTCTGGTGGTGCACCGCGTGCGCGGCCCAGAGCACGGCCGATTCGTGGCCCATGCGGTGCAGCCAGTAGTAGCAGAAGTCGTAGAACACCAGGGCCAGCAGCCAGCCCGGCACACTCAGCCAGAAGGCATCATTGCGCCACAGCGCCACATGCTCGAACACGGCGGTGTAGATGCCGATGCGCAACAGCCGCGTGAACACCGCGCTGGTCTGGCTCAGCATCCCGAGGCTGATGCTGCTGATGGCATCGGCCATGCGGTAGGTCACGCGCTGGCGCTTGTAGCCCACCGCCAGCTCGATGGCGATCAGAACGAAGAAGACGGGTGTGGCAAGGACGATGATCTGGCTGGGGCTCATGGGGCGAATGCAGTGTTTCGCCGATTCTTGCCCCAATCAGGTCAGCGCGCCTCTGGCATCAACCCTGATGATGCGTTCCACCGTGCCCAGGGCCAGCCCGCCGCGCACACCGATCAGGTAGTCGTGCAGGTTCACCGTGGGGTCGCAGTGGCCAGGGATGAGCCACAGCATGCGGCCCAGGGCCGGCAGCCGCGCCTTGGGCGATTCGGTGAAGAGCAGTCCATGCTCGTCGCCGCCGTTGCCGTAGCGCAGCGCGCGTTCGGGCGGCAGCATGGCCACCACGGGCAGGCCCGAGTCGATGGCGTGGCTCTTGTGCCCAGCATCGCACACCGCATGCGTGTCGCGCACGGAGATCACCTGGGTCTTGATGAACAGCGCGTGCTCGAAGCTCGGCTGCGCCGGCTCGCGCTCGTTGCGCGCGTAGTCGGCATCCATGAACAGGAAGGAGCCGGCCTGCAGTTCGCCATAGACCCCGCTGGCCGCCTCGTGCACCAGGGTGCCCGTGCCCGACCCGGTAACGAAGGGCACGGGAATGCCCGCTGCCTCGATGCGGTGGCGGGTGTAGGCGGCCGCTCGCACCACGCCGGCAATGGTCTCGCGCCGCTCGGCCATGCCCGGCAGGTGCTGGGCGCGGCCGTGGTAGGCCTGCAGCCCGGCAAAGCGCAGGCGGGGGGCGTGGCGCACGATGGCCTGGGCCAGCGGCACGGCCTCGTCACCCGGCGGTACTCCGCAGCGGCCCTGGCCCACGTCGATTTCCACGAACACGTCGATGCCGGCTTCGCTGCCCGCCAGCGCCATGGCTTCGGCCAGGCGTTCGATGCCCTCGGGGTGGTCCACCGCCAGCGCCAGGCGCCCGCCGCGTGCCGCCAGCTGAGCGGCCAGCCGTGCCACGCGCAGCAGCTTGGGGCCGGCCACGACCTGGTTGCTGATGTAGATGTCGTTCACGCCGCCAGCGGCCAGGGCTTCGGCCTCGGCCACCTTCTGCACGCACACGCCCTGGGCGCCGGCCTGTTGCATGAGCAGGGCGAGCTCGGCGCTCTTGTGCATCTTGGCGTGCGGGCGCCAGCGCACCCGGTGCTTGCGCGCGAACTCGGCCATGCGCTGGATGTTGCGCTCCATCGCGTCGAGGTCCACCACCAGCGCCGGGGTGTCGATCAGGTCCACCCGCATGCCGATGCTGGCCCGCAGGGCTTCAGGTAAAGGTTTCATCGCGGGCCGCGTTGTCCAGGTGTTGGGTATCGGCCCAACCGACCAGCGTCAAGCCGTCGGGGGTCCACAGCAGGCGGTTGATGGCCGCGTTGGACAGCTGCCAGGTGCGCGGCGCCTGGATCTCCTGGCGCGTGGCCAGGCGGTAGAGCACGTCGAGCACGCCACCGTGCGCCACCATCAGCACCTGCTCGCCGGGGTGCCTTTCCGCCAGCGCGAACACCGTGCGCTCGATGCGCTCACGCAGCATCACCAGCGACTCCCCGCCCTCGGGCGTGTAGTGCGGGTCGCGCTTGCGCCAGCGCCGTGCGTCCTCGGGCAGCTCGGCCTCGATCTCGGCGAAGGTGCGGCCCTGGAAGTGGCCGAAGCTGCGCTCGCGCAGCCCGGTCTCGGGCGTGATGGGCGCGCCTGTGGCGTCGGCCACGGCCTGGGCCGTGGCAAAGGCGCGCTGCAGGTCGCTGGCGTAGATGGCGTTGATGGCCTCGCCGGCCAGCGCCTGCGCCAGTTGCCGGGCCTGCCACTGGCCGGTCTCGTTCAGGGGAATGTCCAGGTGGCCCTGGATGCGGGTGTCGACGTTCCAGGCAGTTTCGCCATGGCGTACGGCAATGATGCGGGTGGCTTGCATTCAGGTGGGATCAGGGTGGGGGCGGCAAGGGAATGCGCACCTGGCGGGGTCCGCCGGAGGGTTTGGGAAAGCCGGTGAGCGCCGCGTCGAAGAGGATGCCGAACACGGCGGGGTCGGCCACCCAGATGTCCTCGTGCACGGCCGAGGTTTCGTAGACGCTGGCCTGCGTGGTCGCATCGCGCATCACCAGGCTCACCGCACGGCGGTGCAACGGCGTGGGCTCACCCATGCGCCACAGTCCGCCAACGCCCCAGCCGCGGCCATGCCATCCGGCATAGCCCCAGCCGCCATAGGCTCGGTAGGGGCCGTAGAACCCATAAGGCCCGTAGGGCCAGTACGGGTCGTAGCGCGGCACGGTGCCGGCCTGCACGCCGATCTGCACCAGCAGCCGCGGCGCGGCATCGTCCCGCCGCAGGCCGGCGCGGGACAGCGATTGTTCGGCCAGGGCGGCGATGGCGTCGAACGCCGGGGTCTGCTGCGAGGGCAGGCGCTCGATGCGGTAGGTGGCCGGGCTGGGCACGGCCGCCAGGGTGGAGAAGCTCTGAACCTGGCCTTCCACCACGCGGGTGGTGCTGCAGCCGGCCAGGGTGGCTGCAGCGGCGCAGAGCAGCAATGCGGGAATCCAGCGACGGGTCATAGGTGTCTCCCAGGATGGGTCAATCCACCTTGGAGTGTGTTCCTGCCGCCGCAGTTCACGACAGCTGCACCACCTGCACACCTGGTAACGAGGTGGCTGGCGCCGAAAACTCTTCCTTGTCGAAGGCCTTGTCGCCGTGCTCGCTGGCGACGCCGGTGGCGCGCGCGTTCTTGAAGTCGTACTGGCTGCCGTCCAGCAGGTGCGAGGGCACCACGTTCTGCAGCGCGTTGAACATGTTCTCCACGCGGCCGGGGAACTTCTTCTCCCACTCGCGCAGCATTTCGCCCACCTGCTTGCGCTGCAGGTTCTCCTGGCTGCCGCACAGGTTGCAGGGGATGATGGGGAAATTGCGCTGCGCGGCCCAGCGCGTGGTGTCCTTCTCGGTCACGTAGGCCAGGGGGCGGATCACCACGTGGCGGCCATCGTCGCTGACCAGCTTCGGCGGCATGCTCTTCATCTTGCCGCCGAAGAACATGTTGAGCAGCAGGGTCTGCAAAATGTCGTCGCGGTGGTGGCCCAGCGCGATCTTGGTGCAGCCCAGCTCGTCGGCCACGCGGTACAGGATGCCCCGGCGCAGGCGGCTGCACAGGCTGCAGGTGGTCTTGCCCTCGGGGATCAGGCGCTTGACGATGCTGTAGGTGTCCTCGTTCTCGATATGGAAGGGCACGCCCGTGCTCGCCAGGTACTCGGGCAGCACATGCTCGGGAAAGCCGGGCTGCTTCTGGTCCAGGTTCACGGCCACCAGGTCGAAATGGATGGGGGCACGCGCCTTGAGCTTCTGCAGGATGTCCAGGAGGGCATAGCTGTCCTTGCCGCCGGACATGCAGACCATGACCTTGTCGCCTTCTTCGATCATGTTGAAGTCGACGATGGCCTTGCCCACCTCGCGGCACAGGCGCTTTTCGAGCTTGTGGGCCTCGCGTTCGATCTTCAGGCGCGCAGGGCCCGATGCAGCCGCGGCCGCATCGGCGCCGGTGTCTGCCAGTTCGGGGGGCTCGGCGGTCCAGCCGGCCCGTTGGGGTTCGTTCATCACTGCGCTCATGGAAGGGACTCTGGGGTCTGGTGAAAGCGGTGGCCACCGGCGCCCGGATCGGGGGCGCACGCTTTGGGGCCAAAAAAGACGGAAATAGCCCCCAATTGTCGGTGAAACCGCCCGCCCATGGGCTGGGGCGGGCTCTCCAGTGCGAACGGGGCCTCGCCTGGAGCGCTATTTTCCCGCTTCCGGGGCCCCGCCGCCAGGGGCCGCACCCGCTTCGGGCCCGGCCCGCTCGGCCAGCCACAGCCGCAGGTCGCGCTTGCCCTGGGCATTGGCCTGGCGCCATGCCTCGCGTGCCAGTGCCAGGAAGCGCTCCTCGGCAGGGTCGGGGTGCTCGGTGGCATGTTCGGCGTCGAGCCAGCCGAGCTCCATCTGCGCGTGGCGCTCGATCTGGCGCGCCAGCGTGTTGCCGATGGGGCGGGAGCTCTTGATCTGGCTCCACATGCTCGGGGAAATCTCGAGCGATGCGGCAAAGGCCTGGTCCAGCCCCTTGGCCGGCTTGCCGGCAGCGATCTGCTGTTCGAGGAAAAGGCGGTGCAGCGCCAGCACGTTGGTGCGGCGCAGGACGGTGAGAGGAGGGAGGGTCACAAGGAAAAAAACAACAAACGCGAAAAAAGATTGTGCCGGGTGTTGACCGCAGCGTAAAGACTATTTACATTCTCCATCCATCAGGACAGCTTGTCCTTTTCACTACCAAGCACCCAACCACCTTTTCGCCGAAAGCCCACCGTGAACGCCGCCCGCACCGCCATCCTCCGCCGCCCCTGCCAGGGCGCCGTGGCCGTGCGCGGGTCGTCGCTGTTCCATGCGCATTCGGCCTCCATGCCATCCCTGGCCAAACGACTGGCATCGCAGCAGCGCATGGCGTCCAGTGCGTATTTGCAGGGCAATGGCAACCAGCCGCAGTGGCTGGGCAATGGTTTCGAGGATACCGCTCCACCACCGGGCGGAGGTTGCAACGCAAGGCAGTAGCCCCAGAGCGTTCTCCCTCCCGATCTCTCCAGCAGAGGCCCGGCAACCAGGTGGTTCCGGGCCTTTTTCATTGCCGCTTTCCTTTCCACCTTTTTCGCAGCGCTTGCGCTGCCCCCAGGGCATCGACCCACCGGGGACCTCCGTTCCTTAACAGTTTGCTGCAGGCGGCCACGCTCCACCGGAGCCGTGGCCGGCCTGCCCATCGAAAGCAGAGAGGCCGGCGTGCGACGCACCCCCAAGCCTCTCTCCATTTCGGGTGTGCCTTTGCTTTCACCGCCGGACCCGGCCGCATGCGCGGCCCGGCGGGATGTGCTGGGATTGATCACCCAGTGCAGCGACGTGCATGCGCGGTTTCATCGGAGCCGCGGTCGCGTGAAGACACAACCGAAATGGAGATGCGCTCCGGCAGGAGTGCCCGATATTTCGCTTTCTACGCGTGTAGCTCAACTGGCAGAGCACCGGCCTCCAAATCCGACGGTTGAGGGTTCGACTCCTTCCGCGCGTGCCAATCTTTTTCCTGGCCATGGCCAGGCATGCCGTAGCAGCCCTGTCGGATTGGGGCGCCTGGTCTTCGTGCCGGGGATTGCAGGTTCGACTCCTGTCTGCGGCGCCCTCCCTTTCCCCCTTTTTTCCTTCTGTTGACCGGTCGCCAAGTGGTAAGGCAGCGGATTTTGATTCCGCCATTCGGAGGTTCGATCCCTCCCCGGTCTGCCCCCTTTCCTCAACCCACCTACCCCATTCCATCCATCCAATCACCCTTCAGGAGACCACCATGGCCATCCAGCATTCCTTTTCCCCTGGCGTCCAGCGGCGCCGTGCCGGCCTTGCCGGCTGGCTGGCCCGCCTGGCATCCATGCGTGCCCGGCTGCCCGTTGCGGCCGTCCGCGCTGCTCCTGCCGCCCGCAGGCTGGAGCACATGGACCTTGACCAGCGCGTGCGCGAGGTCGGCGAGTGGTAGCGGCGTGCGCGCTCGTGCGCCCGCTGCCTGCACCACCGCATCCACCAGGGCCTCCATCGATTGCCGATGGACGGCCCCATCTGCCATTGACTGACTGTTGTTGAAACGGGGCGTGCGCTTGGCTGGGCGGCTGCGCCCTCTATTGCCAAGCAAGAAAGGAAGCACCCATGCCCCGCACCGAACCCGAAACCCTTTACCGAAAGCCCCAGGCGCCCGCGCCCCGCGTGCTGCAGCTGGACCTGCAGGGCACGCCCCAGTCGTGGATGCCGCTCGAGCAGGCCGCCGTGCACTACGCCAGCGGTGCCATCGCCTGGGATGCCGGCCTCGAAGCCCTGGCCACATTGCGTGGCGGGCACAACGCGGCGACGGGCCGGCAGTCGGTGCTTCAGATCGCGCCCATCATCGCCCTGCGCGGCGTGTCCCGGGTCAACCTCTTTGACGTGGTGCCCGGGCTCACCAAGCGCCGCCTGCTGCGTCGCGACCGCCATACCTGCGCCTACTGTGGCGGTGTTTTCGGCGAAGAGGTGCTGCAGTGCGAGCACATCGTGCCGCAGTCGCGCGGCGGCGCCACCTCGTGGACCAACCTCGTGGCGGCCTGTGCTGGCTGCAATGGCTACAAGGCCGACCGCCTGCCCGAGGAGGCCGGCATGCGCCTCTTGTACCTGCCCTACGTGCCCAGCCGCTACGAGTCCTTCCTGCTCGACGGGCGCAACGTGCGCGCGGACGTGCACGAATGGCTGGCGAAGAGGCTGCCCCGCAACTCCAGGCTCCATTGAGGAAACCTGGGGTTAGGATGGCAACTTCCAACTACCGATGAGGGAGCTGCCATGAAACCACTCGTGCTCTGTGCCTGTGTCCTGGCCCTGCATGCCGTGCCCGCGCTGGCGGCAGATGCCTCGCCCGCCTGTGCCGCCAAGCAGGCGCGCATCGAATCGCAGCTGGCGGAGGCCACCGCGCAAGGGCGCAACCGCGAGGTCGCGGGGCTCAAGCAGGCCTTGCGCGGCAACAAGGCGCATTGCACCGATGCCTGGCTGGCCAAGGAGCGCGATGCACAGATCCGCCAGGCCACGAAGAAGGTGGCCGAGCGCGAGAAAAGCCTGGCCGCAGCGGAGAAGAAGGGCGATGCCAAGAAGATCGCTGCGCGCAAGGCCAAGCTCGATGAAGCCCAGAAGGCGCTGGCCGAGGCGCAAAGGCCGCTTCTCTGAACCCTGACAGGGCCGTGGTCATCGACCACGGCCCTTTCTTTTTGCGCCGGGGCCGGCGGGCTTCAGCTCACCACTGCCCGGTCTCGATCCGGATCGCCACTTCGCAGTCGTCGAAGATCTCCAGCTTGGCGATCTTCACGCGCACGCCCAGCACGCCGGGCAGCTGCATCAGGCGGTTGGCGAGCTTGCCGATCAGGCTTTCGAGCAGGTTCACATGCTCGGCGCGGCACTCGTCGATGATGATCTGGCGCACCTTGCGGTAGTCCAGCACGTGCAGGATGTCGTCGTCGCGCGGCGTCAGCGGCTGGGCGCCCAGGCTCAGCTCGGCGTCCACCTGGATGGGCTGGGGGGCGGTCTTCTCGTGCGAGAGGATGCCCAGGTTGGCGTCGAAGCGCAAACCGGTGAGCGTGAGGATCTGGGTGCCTGTGGCGTGGGTGGTCGTCATGGGGTTTCCTGCGTGAGCGGGTGGGTGCTCACATCAACGAAAAATCGCGCTCGAATTTCATCAGGTGCTGCCCGCCGTCCACCATCAGCGTGGTGCCGGTGAGAGATCGGTTCTCCAGCGCAAAGCGCACGGTGGCGGCCACGTCTTCGGGGGTGGAGGAGCGGCCCAGCGGGCTCAGGGCGTGCAGCTGGGCGAATTTTTCGTCGCTGAGCATGTGGCTCGTGAGCGTGAGGCCCGGGGCCACGCCGACCACCCGCACGCGCGGCGCCAGCGCCAGGGCCAGCATGGTGCCGGCCGCTTCCAGCGCCGCCTTGGACAGCGTGTAGCTCATGAAGTCGGGGTTCTGGTTCCACAGCTTCTGGTCGAGCAGGTTGACCACGGCGCCCTGGGCATCGGCCTCGCCGGCCGCCGCGCGCGCCTGCAGGTGCTCGTGGAGGGCCTGCGCCAATAGCACCGGGGCCCCGGCATTGCTGCGCAGGTGCTTCTCCAGGCTGGCAAAGCCCAGCGTGGCAGCGTTGTCGTGCTCGAACAGCGAGGCGTTGTTGACCACGGCGTCGAGCGTGCCGAAGCGCGCCACCACGCGCGGTACCAGGGCGCGCACGCCGGCCTCGTCGTCGAAGTCGCCGTCGAAATGCGCGCTCTGCGCCGAGGACAGGCGTGCGCACTCTGCCGCCGTGTCGATGGCATCCTGCTCGGAGCTGCGGTAGTGCACGGCCACCTGCCAGCCGCCGGCTGCCAGCGCCAGCGCAATGCTGCGGCCCAGGCGCTTGGCGGCACCGGTGACGAGCACCGTACGGGGGCGGGGAGAAGAGGGCATGAGGGACAATGCGGGCCGTGACGACGAAAACACCCGACAGTTTAACGACCGCCCTCACGGCGCACATTGCCGATGCCATTGCTGCCGCCGGTGGCTGGATCGGCTTCGACCAGTTCATGGCCCTGGCCCTGTACACGGCCGGCTTGGGCTACTACGCCAACGATTCCACCAAGTTCGGCCTGCTGCCCGAATCCGGCAGCGACTTCGTGACCGCGCCCGAGCTCACGCCGCTGTTCGGCCAGACCCTGGCCGTGCAGGTGGCCGAGGCCTTCGAGAAGACCGGCACCAGCGAGGTCTGGGAGTTCGGCGCCGGCTCGGGCGCGCTGGCGCTGCAGCTGCTCGACGCCCTGGGCGACCGGGTGCAGCGCTACACCATCGTCGACCTCTCGGGCAGCCTGCGCGCGCGCCAGCAGACGCTGCTGGCAGCGCACGCGCACAAAGTGCGCTGGGTCGATGCACTGCCCGAGCGCTTTCAAGGCGTGGTGGTGGGCAACGAGGTGCTGGACGCCATGCCCGTCAAGCTGCTGGCCCGCCACGGAGGCCAGCACGGCGGCGTGTGGCACGAGCGCGGCGTGGCGCTGCACGAAGGCGCGTTCACCTGGGCCGACCAGGCCACCGACCTGCGCCCGCCGGTGGAGGTGGAAGGCCCGCAGGACTACCTGACCGAGGTCCATCCCCAGGGCGAGGGGTTCGTGCGCATGCTGGCCGACCGCCTGCAGCGCGGCGCGGCCTTCCTCCTGGACTATGGCTTTGGTGAGAGTGAGTACTACCACCCCCAGCGCCACATGGGCACCGTGATGTGCCACCAGGGCCACCTGGCTGACAGCGACCCGCTGGTGGAGGTGGGGCGCAAGGACATCACCGCCCACGTCAACTTCACCGCCATCGCACTGGCCGCGCAGGACGCCGGCCTGCAGGTGCTGGGCTACACCACGCAGGCGCATTTCCTCATCAACTGCGGGCTGGCGCAGCGCATGGTGGAGCTGCCCCCGCTGGAACGCGCCACCGCTGCCAAGCTCATCATGGAGCACGAGATGGGCGAGCTGTTCAAGGTCATCGCCCTGGGCGCGGGCGAGGCCTGGGAGCCCGTGGGCTTTGCCCAGGGCGACCGCTCGCACCGCCTCTGACGCCCATGTCGGTTATCCCCAAGCGCTGAGCGCAACCCGCAGGCTACGAAACTGGCACGGCCAAGGCCAGTGCTCCCGCGCAAGGGCCGCCCCGCCGCGCTGGGAGCGTCCCCCTCCCGACCCGCGCAGCGGGTCGAGAGAGGGGTGAAGGCGCGAAGCGACTCAGGGGGTGAATTTCAATTCAGGCGTGCCCCGCTGGCCGCATCGAACAGATGCGCCTGCGCCGCCACCGGTCGCAGCCATAGCGCATCGCCGGGCCGCACATCGATGCGGTCGCGGAAGGCGGTGAGGATGTCGTACCCCCCTGCGAGCCGCACGGCGACCTGGGTCTCAGAGCCGGTGGGTTCCACCACCCTGACCTGGGCAGGCAGGCCGTCGCCGCTGGCCTCCAGCGCGAAATGCTCGGGGCGTGCACCGTAGAGCACGCTGTCGCCGTGGCGCCCCTGGGGGGCTTGGGCCAGCGGCAGGTGCAGGCCATCGTCGGTCACCACGCGCGCCGTGCCGTCCAGGTGCAGCCGCCCGGGAATGAAGTTCATGGCCGGCGAGCCGATGAAGCCCGCCACGAAGGCATTGGCCGGCCGGTCGTAGAGGGCCAAAGGCGCTCCCACCTGCTCCACCACGCCGTCTTTGAGCACCACGATGCGGTCGGCCAGCGTCATCGCCTCCACCTGGTCGTGCGTGACGTAGACGGTGGTGGTGCGCAGGCGCTGGTGCAGGGCCTTGATCTCGGTGCGCACCTGCACGCGCAGCTTGGCGTCGAGGTTGGACAGCGGTTCGTCGAACAGAAAAGCATCGGGCTGGCGCACGATGGCGCGGCCCATGGCCACGCGCTGGCGCTGCCCGCCCGAAAGCTGGCGCGGCGTACGGGCGAGCAGATTTTCGAGGCCCAGGATGGCGGCCACCTCACCCACCCGGCGCTGGATCTGCGCCTTGTCCTCGCCCTGCAGCTTGAGCGAGAAGCCCAGGTTCTGCGCCACCGTCATGTGCGGGTACAGCGCGTAGTTCTGGAACACCATGGCGATGTTGCGGTCCTTGGGCGCCACGTCGTTGATCAGCCGGCCCCCCAGGCGGATCTCGCCGCTGGTGATGGCTTCGAGCCCCGCGATGGCGCGCAGCAGGGTTGATTTGCCGCACCCCGAGGGACCGACCAGGGCGACGAATTCGCCGTCCTGGATGGCGATGTCCACGCCGTGGATCACCGGCGTGCTGCCGTAGTGCTTGACGATCTGGTGAAGGGAAAGCGCTGCCATGTCAGTCAGTCCTTGACGCCGCCAGCCGTCAGGCCGCGGACGAGGTAGGTGCGCACCAGCACCGTGAAGATCACCACGGGGAACATCACCAGCGTGCCGCTGGCGGCGATCTTGGTCCACTCCCAGCCCTCGTACTGCAGGAAGTTGACGATGGCCACGGGCGCAGTGATGGCGTTGGTGCGCGTGAGAATGAGGGCGTAGAAGAAGTCGTTCCACGAGAAGATGAAGCACAGCACGGCCGTGGCCGCCAGCCCGGGCGAGGCCAGCGGCAGCGTGATGCGCCAGAAGGCCTGCCAGACGCCGCAGCCATCGATGTAGGCCGCCTCTTCGAGGGCCGTGGGCACGGCCTCGAAGAAGGTCTGCATGAGCCAGATCACGATGGCCAGGTTGAACGTGAGGTAGACGATGGCCAGGCCGGCGATGGTGTCCTGCAGGCCCAGCCAGCGGTAGGCCAGGAAGAACGGGATGGTGAAGGCGATGGGCGGCGCCATGCGCGTCACCAAAATCCACAGCGCCACATGGCGCCGCCACTTGAACTGCCAGCGCGTGAGCGCATAGGCGGCCGGCACGCCGATCAGCAGCGACAGCGCGGTGGACAGGGTGCTCA
Organism: Acidovorax sp. CF316; assembly: GCF_000276605.1. Lineage (GTDB taxonomy): Bacteria > Pseudomonadota > Gammaproteobacteria > Burkholderiales > Burkholderiaceae_C > Acidovorax. The sequence goes on from NZ_AKJX01000138.1 coordinate 11,341, forward strand.
CCGCCAGGCTGTTCCAGAAGGACTTGAGGAAGTTGCCCTGCAGCAGGCTGCGAAAGCCCTCCAGCGTGGGCATGAAAAGCAGGCTGTCCTCGAAGATCTCCGCACTCGGCTTGAAAGCCAACTGCACCAGCCACAGGAAGGGGGACATCACCACCAGCAACAGGGCGATGGCCACCAGGCCGCGCGCATGGCGGCGCAGCCAGCCCGCGCGCCGCGTGGCGGGCAGCGGCAAGGCGGCAGAGTTTGCCGCAGCGGGTGGTGTCGGCAGGGGCAGGGTGGCGTCAGCGCTTGTCATGGTCATTCCATCCGAGTCGGCCCACCAGCCAGCTGAGCGCGAACACCCCCGCGAGGATCACCATCGCGATGGCGCTGGCATAGCCCCAGTAGGAGAAGTTGAAGGCCTGGATGAAGCCGTAGTAGTTGGTCACTTCGGTCACCGTGCCCGGGCCGCCGTCGGTCAGCACATAGATCAGCGGAAAGGCCTTGAAGCTGTCGATCAGCCGGAACAGCCCGCACACCACCAGCACCGGCCGGATGTAGGGAAACACGATGTAGATGAACAGCTGCCAGCGGTTGGCACCGTCCAGGCTCGCCGCCTCCAGCGGCTCGTCGGGCACCATCTGCAAGGTGGCCAGCACCATCAGCATGGTGAACGGGAACCACTGCCAGGTATCGGCGATGGAGATGGCCCACAGGGCCGTGTCGGGGTTGGCGATGAGCGAGCGCACGGGCAGGCCCACGGCTTCGAGTGCGCGGTGCAGCGGGCTCACGTCGGGCGTGTACATGATCTTCCAGATCAGCGCCACCACGATGGGCGGCAGCACCATGGGGATCAGGAACACCGTGCGCGTGGCGCCCAGCAGCTTCGAGCGCCCGTTGAGCAGCAGCGCCAGGCCCAGGCCCACCGCCAGCTGCAGCGCCACGCTGGACACCGACAGCTTGAGCTGCGTGGCGATGGAGCGCAGGAAGCGCTCGTCCTCCAGCAGGTGGCGGTAGTTGACCAGCGGGTCCTTGAAGTGGAAGGTGGCAGCCGCGTCGGTCAGGCTCAGCGGCGTGAAGCTGGCCACCAGCAGTGCCGTGGCCGGCGCCAGCGTGATGATCAGCAGCACCGCCAGCGAAGGCAGCAGGCCCCAGAGGAAGGCGCGCCGGCGCGCGGCCTCCCAGCCCACGCCGGGTGGGGCGGTCAGGGTGCTCACGGCCGGCCCGTCACAGGTTCTGCCCGGCGCGCTTGAGCTCGGTGATCGACTGCGCCTGGGCCTGCTGCAGCGCTTGCTTGGCGCTGGCCTGGCCCGAGGCGATCAGCGCGATCGCCTTGTTGAGCTGCTGGTCCACCTGCGGGTAGACCGACACCGTGCGGTACTTCATGTGGCCGGTCTTGGAGGCCAGCTCGATCGAGTCGAGCGCCAACTGTGCCAGGTCGTTGCCGTTGATGATCTGCTTGGAGCGAAACTCCTTGGAGTCGATGTCCGAGCGGCGTGCCGGCGAGCCGTAGCCTGCGGCCACCGCCTTGCGCGTGGTCTGCTTGGACAGTGCCCACTGGATGAAGGCCCAGGCGGCTTCCTTGTTCTTCGAACCGGTCGGAATGCCCAGGCCGTGCACGGCCGTCCCCGGGAAGCGCCCGGCAGGCCCCTTGGGCACCTGGCCGAACTTCAGCGTCTTGATGGTCTTGCTGGTGGCTGCGTCACCGAGTTGCGCCAGGTGCAACTGGCCGGCATCGGTGAAGTTCACGCGGCCGAGCTTGAGGGCCTGGGTCACCTGGTCGGGCGTGTAGGTGATGGCGCCATCGGGTCCGAACTCGCGCAGCAGGCTGGCGTAGTACTCGGCCGCGGCAATCGCCTCGGGCGTGTCGAGCGTGGGGTACAGGTCGTCGGGCGCCTTGCGGAACACGTCGCCACCAAAGGCGTGCAGGTAGGGCACGAAGGTCCAGCCGTAGTGGCTGTCGGAGACGAAGCCCGCCACGCGCTCCTTCTTGTTCACAGCGCGCAGCACCTTCACCAGGTCGTCCGTGGTGTCGGGATAGGCCAGGCCGGCCTGCTGCACCAGGTCGAAGCGCGACGATGCGGACAACAGCGCCTCGGCCGTCCATGGAATGCCATAGAGCTTGCCGTCCTTGCCGGTCTCGGGCGCGCGGGCGCCGGGCAGGAAGTCGTTCACGTCCCAGTCGGCGGGCGTGAGGTTGGGGTTCTTGATGAAATCGTCGAGCGGCGTGAGCCAGCCCGAATTGATCCAGCGGCTCGAGTAGATGAAGGTCACGTTGACCACGTCGTAGGCCGAGCCCTTGGTGGACAGCTCCAGATCGGCGCGCTGGTTGTAGACCGGGAACGAGGGCGCGTCGAAGTTGACCTTGGCGCCCGTGAGCGCCTCGAACTCGGGCAGGAACTGCTGCAGCAGCTTGGGATAGGCCGCGCTGAAGGTCGAAACGTTCAGGGTCACGCCCTGGAACTTCTTGGCGCCGCTCTGGGCGTGGGCAAAGCCGGGCAGCAGGGCGGTGGCGCCCAGGGCCGATGCGGCCTGGAGCAGTTGGCGTCGTTGCGTCATGGGGATGGTTCCGTGGGGTCAGGCCGTGGCCGTGATCAACGTGTCGATCTGCGCGTCGTTGGTGGCTTCGGGGCGCGTGCGCGTGCGGCTCTTGCGGCCGTCCACGGCCACGGCCGGGTCGCCGTGCACGGTGACGCGGCGCACCAGGCGGGCCTGGTTGCCGTAGTCGTTGATGGCGAAATGCTGCGTGGCGCGGTTGTCCCAGATCGCCACATCGTCCTGCTGCCATTGCCAGCGCACCGTGTTCTCCAGGCGGACCACGCGGTTCTGCAAAATTTCGAAGATGCGCGCCGATTCGGTGCTCGAAAACCCAGCGATCTTCTTGACGAAGTGGCCGAGCAGCAGCGCGCGCTCGCCCGACACCGGGTGCACATGCACCACGGGGTGCTCGGCCTCGTACACGGCGGAGACGAAGACCTTGCGGTGGTGGTTCAGGCGCTCTTCCTCGACCACCACGCGCTCGGCGCCGTAGTCGTAGTCGTTGCTGTGCACGGCCCACAGGCCGTCGGCCAGGCGCTTGAGGTCCTCGGGCAGGCGCGCATAGGCGGCCGCCGTGTTGGCCCACACCGTGTCGCCGCCATAGGCCGGGATCTTCACGCCGCGCAGGATGCCGTACTTGGGGAAGGCGTCGAGAAAGGTCACGTCGGTGTGCCACGAGTCGGCGCGGCCACCGCCCTTGGAGGCGTCGAGCTCGAAGATGCGCGTGCCGGTGGGCGAGGGCACCGTGGGGTGGGCCACCGTCTTGCCCAGGCGGGCGCCGAAGGCCTGGTGGCTGGCGTCGTCCAGGTGCGTCTGGCCGCGGAAGAACAGCACCTTGTGCTGGACCAGCGCGGCCGTGAGATCGGCGACGGTAGCGTCGTCCAGTTCGCCCGACAGCTTCAGGCCCAGGACTTCACCGCCCAGGCTGCCCGCCACGCGGCGGATGCGGAGTTGGCCAAAAGAGGTGTCGATGTTGGATGGGGACGAGGTTTCGCTCACGGGCAGGCTCCAGCGGTGGGGGGAGCGCTGGATTCTGCGCATGCACGCCAGGCCTGCGAAGCAAGGAAAACCGATATCCAAGCTGCCGAAACATTCGGCAATATCGAAAGCAGCAAAAGTTGGGAGGAGGGTGCGAGTCCTTCGCCGCGTTTCAGCCGCCGGTCAGGTGGCTGCCGGAGGGCTCGGCCTGCAGGGTGACTGCATCGCTGCGGTCCTTGAGGCCAATGCCCGTGAGCCCCAGGCGCCGCGCCTCCACGCACAGCCACCACAGGCGCGCGGCCGCAGCCGCGGGCGCCAGGCCTTCGGGGCGCACGTTGGAGATGCAGTTGCGCTCTGCATCGCTGCGGCCCACCTGGGGGTGCCAGGTGAGGTAGATGCCCAGGCTGTCGGGCGAGCTCAGGCCCGGGCGTTCGCCGATCAGCACGGCCACCAGGCGCGCACCCAGCAGCGCCCCCACCTCGTCGCCCAGCGCCACGCGCGCCTGGGTGGCAATGGCCACCGGCCCGATGCGCCAGCCCTGCGGGGCATCCTGCACGATGGCCTGTACCAGCGGCAGGGCATTGCGCTCGACGGCCAGGGCCGAGAGGCCGTCGGCTACCACCAGCAGCAGGTCGCAGTCTGCCTGTGGTGCATCGCCGAGCCGCCGTGCATCGGCTGCGTCCAGGCGCCGGCCCAGGTCGGGGCGCAGCAGGTAGGTGGGGCGGTCGGGTGCGGCGCTGGCCACCCGCAGCGTGGTGCAACCCAGCCCGGCGAGCTGTGCTGCCAGCGCATCGGCGTCGAGCGGCAGGTGCACGGCATCGCGTGCCTGCGCATGGGCCAGGCCGAAGTCGAGCAGTTCGCGCGTGGGTATGGCCGTGCCTGCGCGTCCCAGTGCCAGCCGCGCGGCCGTGTGGGCGCGCAGGTCGTCCCAGGGGTCGGGCAGCGGGCCGGTGGTGGGTGCGGGGCGGCTCATGCCCGCATGCCGATCTGCCGCAACTGCGCAATGGCGGCCTGCTGCTGTGCCACGGGCAGCAGCCGGCCCGCATCGTCGGCCAGCTGCATGCGCTGCAGCCAGGCATCGAACTCGGGGGCGCGTTTCAGGCCCAGCACTTCGCGCAGGTACAGCGCGTCGTGGAACGAGGTGCTCTGGTAGTTGAGCATGATGTCGTCGGCCCCCGGCACGCCCATGATGAAGGTCAGTCCCGCCACGCCCAGCAGCGTCATCAGCGTGTCCATGTCGTCCGAGTCGGCCTCGGCATGGTTGGTGTAGCAGACGTCGCAGCCCAGCGGCACGCCCAGCAGCTTGCCGCAGAAATGGTCTTCCAGGCCAGCGCGGATGATCTGCTTGCCGTCGTACAGGTACTCTGGCCCGATGAAGCCGACCACCGTGTTGGTGAGCAGCGGCGAGAAGGCGCGCGCCACGCCGTAGGCCCGCGCCTCGCAGGTCTGCTGGTCCACGCCGTGGTGGGCGTCGGCCGACAGCGCGCTGCCCTGGCCGGTCTCGAAATACATCACGTTGTCGCCCAGCGTGCCGCGCTTCAGGGACAGTGCGGCCTCGCGCGCCTCGCGCAGCAGGGCCAGGTGGATGCCGAACCCGGCATTCGCCTTCTCGGTGCCGGCGATGGACTGGAACACCAGGTCCACAGGCGCACCCTGCTCGATCATCTGCACGGTGTTGGTCACGTGCGTGAGCACGCACGATTGCGTGGGGATCTGCAGCGTGGAGATCACCCCGTCGAGCATGTGCACCAGGCCGGTCAGGGCGGCGATGCTGTCCGTGGCCGGGTTGATGCCGATCACCGCGTCGCCTGCGCCATAGAGCAGGCCATCGACCATGGAGGCCGCGATGCCGCGCAGGTCGTCGGTGGGGTGGTTGGGCTGCAGGCGCACGGCCAGGTGGCCCGGCAGGCCGATGGTGTTGCGAAAGCGCGTGACCACCCGGCAGTTGCGCGCCACGGCCACCAGGTCCTGGTTGCGCATGAGCTTGCTCACGGCGGCGGCCATCTCGGGCGTGAGGCCGGGTGCCACGGCGGCAAGTGCAGCCGTGTCGGCCGCCAGCAGCCAGTCGCGCAGCCCGCCCACGGTGAGGTGGGCAATGGGCGCAAAGGCTGCAGCGTCGTGCGTGTCGATGATCAGGCGCGTGACCTCGTCGGTCTCGTAGGGCACCAGCGTTTCGCTCAGAAAGCGGGATAGCGGCAGGTCTGCCAGGCACATGCGCGCGGCCATGCGCTCCACCGCCGAGCCGGCCGCAATGCCTGCCAGCGTGTCGCCCGAGCGCGCGGGCGTGGCCTTGGCCATGAGCTCGCGCAGGTCGTCGAACAGCCAGCGGTGGCTGTTGATGGTGTGGTGGTAGGTCGCCGACATCGGTCAGTGGATGGATGGGCCGTTGGCAATGATGGCATGCGCTTGCAAGCGATGTGCCACATGTCTGCAAATGCAGTCTTAGCTGTTTTTGTTGTTAACAACTGAGAAAACATTCGTTCCCAGAATAAGTCGCGCCACCTAGAGTCCAGACCTCAGGGCATGCACGCCCCATTCCCACGAGGTTTTCCATGTCGGCTGTTCTGTCCCCCGCTTCCGTTTCCCCATCCGCCACGGTCGATGCCGATGCGGCGCCGCAAGGCCTGGTGATCCGCCCCGTGGCCGGCTCCGCCGGTCCGCTGGGGGCCGAGGTGCTGGGCCTGGACCTGTCGCGCCCGCTGGGCCGCGAGGATTTCGCACGCATCCACCGCGCGCACCTGGACCACCATGTGCTCGTGTTCCGCGACCAGCGCATCACGCCGCAGCAGCATGTCGACTTCAGCCGCCGCTTCGGGCCGCTGCAGATCCATGTGCTCAAGAACTTCCAGCTCGCGGGCCACCCCGAGATCCTGATCGTCTCCAACATCAAGGATGCCGCCGGCCAGCCCATCGGCCTGGGCGATGCGGGCCACTACTGGCACTCGGACCTGTCGTACAAGGACAAGCCCAGCCTGGGCTCGCTGCTGCACGCGCAGGAGCTGCCGGGCGAGGGCGGGGACACCCTGTTCGCTGACCAGCATGCCGCCTACGACGCCTTGCCCGAGGCACTCAAGGAGCGCATTGCACCGCTCAGGGCCGAGCACAGCTACCTGGCCAAGTACGAGGAATTGCGCGCGCGCAGCCCCTGGCGCCCCAAGCTCACCCAGGCGCAGATCGCCGAGGTGGCGCCTTCCATCCACCCCGTGGTGCGCACCCACCCCGAAACGGGCCGCAAGGCCCTGTTCGTGAGCGAGCACTTCACCACGCGCATCGTCGGCCTGCCCGAGGACGAAAGTCAGGCCCTGCTGGCCGAGCTGTTCGCCGCCAGCGTGCGCCCCGAATTCACCTACCGCCACCAGTGGCAGCCGCACGACCTGGTGTTCTGGGACAACCGCTCGGTGACCCACCTGGCGGCGGGCACGCCCGACAGCGAGCGCCGCAAGCTGTACCGCACCACGATCGAAGGCGACCTGCCGTTCTGAGGCGGGGCTTCCCTAAGCGCTTGCAGCATCTCTCTTTCTGACCACACAGGATTCCATGACCATGTTCCAGACCACCCGCCGCCGCCTCGTGCGCAAGACCATCGCCGCCCTGGCCACCGCCGGGCTGCTGGCCGGCGGGCTGAGCGCCACGGCCCATGCGGCCGAAGGGCAATTGCGCATCGCCCAGCAGTTCGGCATCGTCTACCTGCTGCTCAACGTGGCGCAGGAGAACAAGCTCATCGAGAAGCACGGCAAGGCCGCGGGCGTGGACATCAAGGTCGAGTTCCTGCAGCTGTCGGGCGGTTCGGCCGTCAATGACGCGCTGCTGTCGGGCAACATCGACATCGCCGGTGCCGGCGTGGGCCCGCTGTTCACGCTGTGGGACCGCACCAAGGGCCGCCAGAACGTCAAGGGCGTGGCCTCGCTGGGCAACTTTCCCTACTACCTGGTGAGCAACAACCCGGCCGTGAAGACCATTGCCGACTTCACCGACAAGGACCGCATCGCGCTGCCGGCCGTCGGTGTCTCGGTGCAGTCGCGCGTGCTGCAGATGGCCTCGGCCAAGCTCTGGGGCGACAAGGAGTTCAACCGCCTGGACAAGAACCAGGTGGCACTGCCGCACCCCGATGCGGCGGCGGCCATCATCAAGGGCGGCACCGAGATCACCGGCCACTTCGGCAACCCGCCCTTCCAGGAGCAGGAGCTGGCCGGCAACCCGAAGGCGAAGATCGTCCTCAATTCGTACGACGTGCTGGGCGGCCCGGCATCGGCCACCGTGCTCTACGCCACCGAGAAGTTCCGCGCCGAGAGCCCCAAGACCTACAAGGCCTTCGTCGATGCGCTCGACGAGGCCGCCAAGTTCGTCGCCGCCAACCCCGAGAAGGCGGCCGACATCTACCTCAAGGTATCGGGCGGCAACACCGACCGGGGCCTGCTGCTCAAGATCATCCAGAACCCCGAGGTGCAGTTCAAGGTGCGCCCCGAAAACACGCTGGGCATGGGCCAGTTCCTGCACCGCGTGGGTGCCATCAAGAACCAGCCGACCGCGCTCAAGGACTATTTCTTCGAAGACGCGCACACGGCGTCGGGCAACTGAGTGAGCCTCCTGGCATGAGCGAGCACACCATCCGCCTGGGCCCCTTCTCGCCGCCGCTGCAGAGCGAACGCACGGCGCTGGAGGCCGAGGCCCAGGCGCTGGGCCAGGCTGCGGGCGAGGGCCGTGCCGCCCCCGTGTCCACCCAGCCAGGCGCCGCGTTGCTGCAGGTGCAGGGGGTGAGCATCGACTACCGCACGCGCGAGCGCGTGGTGCGTGCCACGCACCGCGTGGGTTTCGACGTGCATGCGGGCGACCGCTTCGTGCTGCTCGGTGCCTCGGGCTGCGGCAAGTCCACCTTGCTCAAGTCGATTGCCGGCTTCATCGCGCCCAGCGAGGGCCAGATCCTGCTGGACGGCCGCGCCGTCACGCGGCCCGGGCCCGACCGGGTGGTGGTGTTCCAGGAGTTCGACCAGTTGCCACCGTGGAAGACGGTGCGCGACAACGTGATGTTCCCGCTGCTGGCCTCGCGCAGCGTGGGCCGCAAGGAGGCGGCCGAGCGCGCCGCGCTCTACATCGACAAGGTGGGCCTCTCGAAATTCGCCGACGTGCACCCGCACCAGCTGTCGGGCGGCATGAAGCAGCGCGTGGCCATTGCGCGCGCGCTGGCCATGCAGCCCCAGGTGCTGCTGATGGACGAGCCCTTTGCCGCGCTCGACGCCCTCACGCGCCGGCGCATGCAGGAAGAACTGCTCTCGCTGTGGGACGAGTTCCGCTTCACGCTGATCTTCGTCACGCACTCCATCGAAGAGGCGCTGGTGGTGGGCAACCGCATCGCCATCCTTTCGCCTCATCCGGGGCGGCTGCGCGCCGAGGTCAACAGCCACCAATTCGGGCTGCACAGCCTGGGCGGCACCGAGTTCCAGGCCACGGCCCAGCGCATCCACCGGCTGCTGTTCGACGAACCCGCCGCCGGTGCGGTGCCGGGATCGGTGCAGGCCGATGCCGAGGCCCTGGCGCCCGGCCGCCAAGGTGGCGTGCCGCTCATCCTCCCCCAGCGGCCCGCGGGCGCGCTGCCTTTCCAGATTTCCGTATGAGCGCTTCGTTGTTGACTCCTCCCGTGCGCCCCGAGTTCGAGCGCAGCCTGGAGCCGCTGGGCGGTATTGCGCCCGTGCAGCCGCTGCCCCTGGCCGCGCGCATCTGGCAGCAGGCCTGGGTGCGCAAGCTCGTGATCCTGGCGGTGCTGGCCGTGCTGTGGGAGGTGGTGGCGCGCTGGCAGGACAACGACCTGCTGCTGCCCACCTTCCTGCAGACCGCCAAGGCGCTGGTGGAGGGCCTGGCCTCAGGCGAGCTGATCGCCAAGACGGCGATCTCGCTGTCGGTGCTGCTCAAGGGCTATCTCGCGGGCATCTTCGGGGCCTTTGTGCTCACCACGCTGGCCGTGTCCACCCAGTTCGGGCGCGACCTGCTGTCCACGCTGACCTCCATGTTCAACCCCCTGCCGGCCATCGCGCTGCTGCCACTGGCGCTCTTGTGGTTCGGCCTGGGGCAGGGCAGCCTGGTGTTCGTGCTGATCCACTCGGTGCTGTGGCCGCTGGCGCTCAACACCTACGCAGGCTTCCAGTCCGTGCCCGAGACGCTGCGCATGGCCGGGCGCAACTACGGCCTCACCGGCATCCGCTACGTGCTGCAGATCCTGGTGCCGGCCGCGCTGCCCTCCATCCTGTCGGGCCTGAAGATCGGCTGGGCCTTTGCCTGGCGCACACTGATCGCAGCCGAGCTGGTGTTCGGCGCATCATCGGGCAAGGGGGGGCTGGGCTGGTACATCTTCCAGAACCGCAACGAGCTCTACACCGACAAGGTGTTCGCGGGCCTGGTGCTGGTGATCCTGATCGGCCTGGCGGTGGAGAGCCTGGGTTTCCACACCTTGGAGCGCCTGACCGTGCGCCGCTGGGGCGTCCAGCGCTGAGGTCAGGACAAGCCGCACGCCCTACACTCCGGGCATGTTCCGCTGGTTCCTCGTTGTCTTTCTTGCGCTGATGTTCATCAGCTGGCTCTCGCCCATGCTGCGGCGCATCGGCTTTGGCAAGCTGCCGGGCGACCTGCGCTTCCGGTGGCGGGGGCGCGAGTGGGATATCCCCCTTGCCTCCACGTTGCTGCTGAGTTTCGTGGCCAGCCTGATCGCCAAATTCATCTGAAGGACGGTTGATCAGTCGCCCGCGGTCTGCAGCGCGGCCAGGAAGGCCTTGCGCCACCAGTGCACGTCGTGCTCGCGGATGCGCGCCATGAGCTTGCCGTGCCGCGCCTGGCGCTCGGCCAGCGGCATCTGCAGCGCGTGCTGGATGCTGTCTGCCGTGCCCTGGGTGTCGTAGGGGTTCACGAGCAGGGCTTCCTTGAGCTGCTCGGCCGCGCCGGCAAAGCGCGAGAGCACCAGCACGCCGGGGTCCTCGGGGTCCTGGGCGACCACATATTCCTTGGCCACCAGGTTCATGCCGTCGCGCAGCGGCGTCACCAGGCCCACCGCCGCGGCGCGGCACAGGCCGGGCACACGCTTGCGCGCCACGGTGCGGTGGATGTAGCGCACCGGCATCCAGTCGAGTTCGCCATAGTCGCCGTTGACCGATCCGCACAGGCCTTCGAGCTCCTGGCGCAGGTCCGAGTAGGCATGCACGTCGTCGCGCGAGGGCGAGGCGATCATGATCATCGTGGCGCTGTTGCGATTCTCGGGGTAGCGGTCGAGCAGCTCGCGGTAGGCGCGCACGCGGTGCGGTATGCCCTTGGAGTAGTCGAGTCGGTCGATGCCCAGCAGCAGGCGCCGGCGCGAGTACTCGTCGCGCATGTTCTCGTAGGTTTCCACCGCGTCGGGGGCCTGCGCCAGGCGCGTGAATTCGTCCACGTCGATGCCGATGGGAAATGCCTGGACCTGCACCGTGCCGCCGAAGGCGCGCAGCCGCTGGGCGCCCACCTCCTCGGCACTGCCCTCGTTGCGCACATAGCGCGTGAAGTGCGAGACATCGGCCTCGCTCTGCAGGCCCACCAGGTCGTAGGCGAACAAGGAGCGCATCAGCCACTCGTGCTGCGGAATGGCCGCCATGATGAGCGGCGGCGGCATGGGGATGTGCAGGAAGAAGCCGATGCGCTGGCGGCAGCCCATGGCGCGCAGCTCGGCAGCCAGCGGGATCAGGTGGTAGTCGTGCACCCAGATAACATCGTCGTCGCGCAAGAGCGGCAGCAGCTTGCGCGCGAACATCTGGTTGACGCGCCGGTAGCCCGCGATGTAGCTGGCGTTGAAATCGGCCAGGTCCAGCCGGTAGTGGAACACCGGCCAGAGCACGCTGTTGCTGTAGCCCTGGTAGTAGGCGTCGTGGTCTTCGCGGCACAGGTCCACGGTGGCCAGGGTCACGGGCCCCGCCTGGCGGGTGTGCAGTTCGCCTTCTCCAGGCGTGCCGCCTTCGACGACGGTGCCACTCCAGCCGAACCAGAGCCCTCCGGTCTGGTTGAGGGCTTCGCCCAGCGCAACGGCCAGGCCGCCTGCAGCCGCCTTGCGCGGATCGGCAAGGCGGTTCGATATCACAACAAGTCGACTCATCCCGCCATCATCCCTGCGGATGGCGGCGCGGCCTGTGGGACAGGGCCGCGACCGGTGTTCAAATCACGCTGTCCCACTTGGCCGACAGGCGCACTGCGGCGTTGATCACTCCCACCATCGAGTAGGTCTGCGGGAAGTTGCCCCACATCTCCTGGGTCTCGGGGTGTGTGTCTTCCGACAGCAGGCCCAACGGGTTGCGTGCTGCGAGCATGGTCTCGAAGATGGCCCGCGCCTCGTCCTTGCGGCCGATGCGCGCCAGCGCGTCGATGCGCCAGAAGGTGCAGATGTTGAAGGCCGTCTCGGGCTTGCCGAAGTCGTCGGCGGCCTCGTAGCGGCGCATGTAGGGGCCGTCGCACAGGCTCTTTTCCATGGCCTCCACGGTGCTCACGAAGCGCGGGTCCTTGGGGTCGATCAGGCCGACCTCGGCCATCAGCAGCACGCTGGCGTCGAGCTCGTTGCCGCCAAAGCTTTCGGCAAAGGCCTGGCGCGATTCGCTCCACGACTTGGTGATGATCTCCTCCTGCATGCGCTGGGCATGGCCGTGCCAGTATGCGGCACGGTCGGGCAGGTTCAGGACGGTGGCGATCTTGGCCAGGCGGTCGCAGGCCGCCCAGCTCATGAGGGCCGAGGAGGTGTGCACCCGTGCCCGCGTGCGCAGCTCCCACATGCCTGCATCGGGCTGGCCGTACACGCGCACTGCGTTCTCGCCCACCTGTTCGAGCCGCGTGAACTCGCCCAGGCCTGCGCGGTGCAGCAGCCGGTGGTCGTGGAAGGCCTGGGCCGCACCGAGCACGATGTTGCCGTACACGTCGTGCTGGAAATGCTCGGCCGCCTGGTTGCCCACGCGCACCGGGCCCATGCCGCGGTAGCCGGCCAGCTGCGGCATCATGGATTCGGGCAGCTCGCGCTCCAGGCCGATGCCGTACAGCGGCTGGATGTGGCCGCTGCCGGCATCCACCACCACGTTGCTCAGCCAGCGCAGGTAGTCCTCCATGGTGCCGACTTCGGAGATGCTGTTGAGCGCGCGCACCACGAAGAAGGCGTCGCGCAGCCAGCAGTAGCGGTAGTCCCAGTTGCGCCCGCTGTGGGCCGACTCGGGGATGCTGGTGGTCATGGCCGCGACGATGGCGCCCGTGTCCTCGTACAGCGAGAGCTTGAGCGTGATGGCCGCACGGATCACTGCGTCCTGCCACTCCAGCGGCACGGCCAGCGCCCGGCTCCAGCCGCGCCAGTAGGAGGTGGTCTCCTGCTCGAACAGGCGCGCCGTGTCGGCGATGCCGTCGAGCAGGCTCTCGTCGGCGCCCAGGATGAAGTTGTGCTCGCGCGTGAGCACGAAGGGCTGGCCCGAGAGCACGTGCGAGACCGGTGCGTCGGTGGACAGGCGCAGCGCCATGCTGCCGCCCACGTAGCGGATGTGGTTGCTGCCGCGCGTGATCTGGGGCTCGCTCTGACCCCAGTCGTAGCGCACCTTGATGGCCACGCGGATGCGCGGCGAGCCCTGGATGGGCCGCACGCGGCGAACCAGCGTCATGGGCCGGAAGAAGCGCGAGCGGCTGAAGAAGCGCGGCGCGAAGTCGGTGATCTCCACGCCATGCCCGGCCTTGTCGAACAGCTGCGTGCGCAGGATGGCGGTATTCGGTTCGTACCACTGGTGCGCCGACGCCATGTCCTCGATCTCGATGGCGAAGTGGCTGCCCTCGTCGCCCGGCTGCAGCAGGGCGTTGAAGACCGGGTCGCCATCGAAGCGTGGCAGACAGCACCAGACCATGCGCGCATGGTTGTCGATCAGGGCGCTGATGGCGCAATTGCCGATCATGCCCAGGTTGAGCGAGCCCTGCTGCGGGTCCACGGCTGCGGTGTTGTGGTCGTTCGTGGTCGTCATCGTGCGCGCTCCCAGGAGGTTCGTGCCGCCGACAGCCAGCCGCGCAATGCGGCCGGCGTCATGCAGCGGTGGTGTGCCTGTGTCGGGCCTTCGCCCACCTTGATGCCCCAGCCGCCCAGGGCATGCACGGCGGCAAAGCCGGCTTCGTCGGTCACGTCGTCACCCGCGAAGACGGGCACGCGGCCGGCGAACGGCGGCTGGGTCATGAAGTCGGTGATGGCCTGGCCCTTGTCCACGCCGCGGGGCTTGGCTTCGAACACGAACTTGCCCTCCATGAGCTCCAGGCCGTGCACCTTGCGCAACGCAACAAGCATGGTCTCGCGGCACAGGCCCTCCAGGTGTGGTGCCAGCCGGTAGTGCAGGGCCACGCTGGCGCGCTTGGGCTCGACCAGCAGGCCGGCGTACTGCACGGCCAGTTGCGTGGCGGCCTGCAGCACGGGCTCCAGATTGGGCGGGGCGATGGCCGGGCGCGAGCCGTCGGCCAGCCGGTACTGCGATCCGTGCTCGCTGGCCACGGGCAGGCACAAGGGGTCCAGGAAATGGTCAATGTCGCTTTCGCGCCGGCCTGTGACGATGGCCAGTGCGCCATCGAGGTGCGTGCTCAGCGCCGCGAGGGTGGGTACGAGGCCCGATGAGATGCGCACGGCCTCGGGCCGGGGCGCCATCTCGGTGAGGGTGCCGTCGAAATCAAGGAAAAGCGCATGGGCTGGTGTCAGGGATGGGAGCAGCTGCATGTGGCGGCACCTTAGCAGACGGGTCGGTGCCTTGCCAGCGTGCCGCATGCCCTGTGCGGGCGCCTCGACAGCGCCCGGTTCGCGCCGCGAAGCCGCGCCAGGCTTGGGCCTGTGCGCAATGGGGCTTGCAAACCGGGCGCTGCATCCCCATTGTCACAAGATGAAAATGGCCATTTGTCTTACAAGCAGCACCACCCGCCCAGCGCACGCTGCGGCGTGCCCCACGGAGATTTTCGCGTGACCCAAGAAGCATCACCCCACATCGTCTGCCCCCACTGCCACACCACCAACCGCGTCAAGCGCGCCGACCTGGAGCAAGCCCCCGATTGCGGCAGTTGCCACCAGCCCCTGTTTGCCGGAGCGCCCGTGGCGCTCGACGGCACCTCGTTCGACAAGCACATCGGCCGCAGCCACCTGCCGGTGGTGGTGGATTTCTGGGCACCCTGGTGCGGCCCCTGCCTGCAGATGGCACCGGCCTTCGCCCAGGCCGCGCGTGACCTGGAACCCCAGGTGCAACTGGCCAAGCTCGACACCGAGGCCCACCAGGCGATCGCGGGCCGCTTCGGCATCCGCAGCATCCCGACCATGATCGTCTTCAAGGAAGGGCGCGAGGCCGCTCGCGTCTCCGGTTCTATGAACGCCAGCGACATCGCGCGCTGGGTGCGAAGCGTGGCCTGAAGTGAGCACCCCCTGAGTCGCTTCGCGCCTTCACCCCTCTCTCGCATTGCTGCGCAATGCGGGAGGGGGACGCCCCCAGCGCGGCGGGGCGGCCCTTGCGCGGGGGCGCTGGCTTGGGCCGCGCCAGTTTCCATGCGTCCCGGGTGGCGCGAGCGCATTGAATCAACAACCGGCTCCTCAGCGGACGCCCAGGGCGTGGTCCAGCGAGATGCTGCCGGCACCGCGCCCCGCCAGGTACAGCAGCAGCCCGGCCCATGACAGGTGCGTGGGCCAGGCATCCGGGTAGACGAAAACCTGGATCACCAGCGTCATGCCCAGCAGCGCCAGTGCCGACAGGCGCGTGCACAGGCCCAGCACCAGCAGCACCGGGAACGCGTGCTCGGCCACGGTGGCCATCTGCGCGGCCAGCTCAGGCGGCAGCAAGGGCAGCTTGTACTCCTCGCGGAACAGCAGGTAGGCGCTGTCCGAGATGGTGAACCAGCCCTCGACCTTGGTGCGCGCCGACAGCCAGAAGATCGCCGCGATGCCGAACCTGCTGACCAGGCCCAGAAGGCTGTGCGGGGTGAGCCAGGTGAGCGCATCGGCCAGCCGGCCCAGCCAGTGGCGCGGTCCGGCGGCGGGTACGGTGGGCGTGACCTGGGGAAATGGGGTGGTGCTCATGGGGTCACCTTGTCAACGGGGGATGGTGCGCACAGTGCGCCGGCCTGCAGCAACTGCGCCATCAGTGCGCTCAGATCGGCTCCAGGGTCTGTCTGCAATGCGCTGGCCGCGGCCAGTGCAAGGGGTTGTGCTGCAGCGCAGGCATCCATTAAGGCCATGCCTGCCCGTGGCAGCGGCATCCACTGCACGGCGCCCTCGGGGCGGGTGAGCAGCGCGCCATCGCCCTGCCAGGCCAGGTCGGCATCCATCGGCACGCCCTCGCGCTGGCGCTGCCACAGGGTGCTGGCCGGGTGCTCCTCGCTCCAGGCCCAGCGCGCGGCGGGGTGGGGCGCCAGGCACAGCCCCGCCAGGTCCTCGGGTGCCTGCCGGGCCAGCCAGCCTGCGTCGGGCACCGGCGCATCGGTGGCCAGGTGGCTCTCGGTCCAGCAGCGGTCCAGCCGCGCCACGCCGGGCAGGTAGGGCAGGCCGGCCGCAGGACCGAAGCGGTGCAGGAAGGCGGCGAAGCCTTCGCCATAGGCCATGAGCCGGCCATCGTGCGGAGGCAGGTCGCGCACGAAGCGGTCTGCCGCCGCGCGGAACCAGGGCTCGCCCACGAGCGCGCAGACGGTGGGGTAGTTGGCCTGCAGCGCGTCGAT
This sequence comes from Acidovorax sp. CF316, assembly GCF_000276605.1. GTDB lineage: Bacteria > Pseudomonadota > Gammaproteobacteria > Burkholderiales > Burkholderiaceae_C > Acidovorax. The sequence goes on from NZ_AKJX01000138.1 coordinate 27,529, forward strand.
GCAGGCCTTGCGCACCGTGTTGCGGTACACGGCAAAGCCGGGTTGCGCCTGCAGGGCGGCCAGCCAGGGTGCGGCCTGCGCGGGGTGGCTGGTCGTCGGTGGCAGCAGCGCTGTGGACAGGCCGTCCTGGAAGGTGCTCAAGCGCATGACAAGACCTCCTTGGTGAGCGTTGCATGGGCACGGCCGCGCTCGGCAAGCAGCACCTCGAATGCCGGCAACTGGTCGTCGCGCTCGATCAGCGTGGGCAACGGGCCCGTGGTGGCGATCACATGCTGGTACAACGCCCACACGGCGTCGGCCACCGGGGCATCGTGGCTGTCGATCAGCAGCGCGTCGCCCAGCGCCGGGTCGGCATGGTGGCCCGCCAGGTGGATCTCGGCCACGGCATGCAAGGGGAAGGCGCCGAGGTAGTCCTCGGCGCGGGTGCCCAGGTTGTGGGCGCTGATGAACGCGTTGTTCACGTCCAGCAGCAAGGCGCAGCCGGTGCGCTGCACCAGCTCGGCCAGGAAGTCGGTCTCGGCCCAGTCATGGCCATCGATGTGCAGGTAGTGCGTGGGGTTCTCGATGGCGATGGGGCGCTGCAGCACGTCCTGCGTGCGCGCGATGTTGGCGGCAATGCGGGCCAGCGCCGCGTGGGTGCGCGGAAAGGGCAGCAGGTCCGGCAGGTAGTGGCCGCGCCAGGTGGACCAGGCCAGATGCTCGGAAACGATGGTCGGCTCGATGCGCCGCGCCAGGGCTGCCAGGCGCGCCAGGTGCACCTCGTCGGGCGGCGCGTCGGCCGCCAGCGACAGCGATACCCCGTGCAGAGCCACCGGGTGCTGCGCGCGGATGGCCTCGAGCCAGGCCAGGCGCGGACCGCCCTCGGCCAGGTAGTTCTCGGGGTGCACCTCCCACCACAGGCCCGGCTCCTTGCAATGCACGGCGTCGGTGTAGTGCTGGGGCTTGAGCCCCAGGCCGGCGGTGAGCGGCGCAGCCATGGCGGGCGGTCCTGCGGGGTGAAATCAGCTCTTCATGGGCGTCAGCGTGCCCATGCCCTTGGGCGTCTTGATCGACGCACAGGTGCCGGCGGGCACGAACTTCCAGGCGTTGGCCTGGTAGTCCACCTTGGAGGTGCCGGCGCAGGTGGTGCCGGCGCCAGCGGCGCAATCGTTCTTGCCGGCCATGGACACGCCATAACACTTCTCCATGGCGGGCTTGGCTGCGGCATCGGGGGCGGGCTTGGTCTGGGCCAGGGCAGCGCCGGAGGCCAGGGCTGCGAGTGCCAGGGCGCCGAGGGTGAGGGTGGGTGAGGTCATGGCGGGTTCTCCGTGGATGCTGAAAGGGGTTGTGGAAAGGGACAGGCAAACAGACCGGAGGACGTGCGGGATGCGCCATGGCCGCCGATCTGCGTTGTAATTCGCGCAGGCAGGCTGGCGGGTTACACCGCCGCAGAAAAAATGGGCAAAGACTTTTTTTGCCTCCGCTGTAACCCGGCGGCCCGTGGCTGCGAATACATGTCAGGGAGAGAACATGGACATCGAAGAAAGGCTGCGCGGTTTGTTGCTGTTGGGGCTGGCTGCCGATGCGGCGGCCTACCAGCGGTTTCTGAAGGAACTGAGTGCGCACCTGCGCGCGTTCCTGCGGCGCCGGCTGGCCCAGCGGCCCGACGAGGTCGAGGACCTGGTGCAGGAGACGCTGCTGGCAGTGCACAACCAGCGCCACACCTACCGGCCCGAGATGCCGGTGACGGCCTGGGCGCATGCGATCGCGCGCTACAAGCTCATCGACTGGCTGCGCTCGCACCGGGTCAAGGAAGGGCTCAACGACCCGCTGGACGATGCCAACGAGATGTTCTCGACCAGCGACAGCGATGCGGCCCAGGCCCGGCGTGACCTGGGCCAGTTGCTGCAGACGCTGCCGGACCGCCAGCGCTTGCCCATCGTGCATGTGAAGCTCGAAGGCCTGTCGGTGGTGGAGACGGCGCAACTCACGGGGCTGTCGGAATCGGCAGTCAAAATCGGCGTGCACCGGGGGCTCAAGGCCCTGGCCGCCAAGATCAGGGGAATGGCATGAGAACCGAAGAATTGATCCAGTTGCTGGCCACCGATGCCGGCCCGGTGCCGGCCCGGGCCATCGAGCGCCGCTTTGCCATGGCCTCGGTCGCCGGCATCGCCGGGGCGGCCGTGCTCATGGCCGCGGTGTTCGGCGTGCGGCACGATCTGGTGCAGACCATGGGCCTGCCCATGTTCTGGGGCAAGCTGGTGTTTGCCGCCGCGCTGGCTGCCGCCGGTATCGCCCTGCTGCGCCGCATGGCGCGCCCGGGCATGGCGGTGGGCCGTGCAGCGGCCTTGCTGGCCGTGCCCCCGCTGCTGCTGTGGGGCATGGCGGCGGGCGCCCTGTCGCAGGCCGATCCGGCCGAGCGCATGGCGCTCATCCTGGGCAGCACCTGGCGCAGTTGCCCGTTCAACATCGCGCTGCTGTCGGTTCCGGCCTTCATCGCCAGCTTCTGGGCCTTGAAGGGTGCGGCCCCCACGCGCCTGGGCTGGGCTGGAGCGGGTGCCGGCCTGCTGTCGGGTGCACTGGGGGCGCTGGTCTATGCGCTGCATTGCCCCGAAATGGCCTCTCCCTTCATCGCCGTGTGGTACCTGGCTGGCATGGCCTTGCCCACGGCGCTGGGCGCCGTGCTCGGGCCCCGCCTGCTGCGCTGGTAGCCCAGGCCCTCAGGCAGGGTTGGCGGCCAGCCACTGCGCCACGGCCTGTACGCGTGCCTGGTGGATCAGGTCGCCGACCTGCGGACCGCTCAGGCCCTTGGCGGCGGCCTTGGCTGCAATCTCGCGCGTGACCACCGACTGCGCGGCGGCCAGCACGGCCAGCAGGCGCGGGCGCTGCGGGTAGGGCTTGTCTTCCATGCCCAGGCGGCCACGCGCATCGCATTCGCAGGCCAACAGGATGTCGGGCAGCCGGCCTGGCTTGCGCAGCGCGTCGCAGCGCTCCAGCAGGCGCACCAGTGGGGCGGCAGCCAGATCGCCGCTGCGGTGGATGTTGCCGTGCTCGCGCGCCACCACGTCGGCGATCTCGCGGCAGTCCACGGGCACGCGCAGGCGCTCGGCCAGGTCCTGCAGCAGCTCGGCGCTGCGCCGCTCGTGGTCGATGTGGCGTGGCAGCACGTCAACGGGCGTCGTGCCCTTGCCCAGGTCGTGCGCCAGGCAGGCAAAGCGCACGGTGAGGGGCGCATCGAGCCGCGCCGCCATGTCCAGCACCATCATCAGGTGGATGCCGGTGTCCACCTCGGGGTGGTGCTCGGCGCGCTGGGGCACGCCCCACAGGCGTGCCACTTCGGGCAGCAGCACCTGCAAGGCGCCACACTCGCGCAGCACCTCGAACATGCGCGAGGGTTTCGCTTCCATCAGCCCGCGTGCCAGTTCCTGCCAGACGCGCTCGGGCACCAGGTGGTCCACTTCGCCCTCGGCCACCATCTGTCGCATCAGCTCCAGGGTTTCCGGCGCCACGCTGAAGTCGGTGAAGCGCGCGGCGAAGCGCGCCAGCCGCAGGATGCGCACCGGGTCTTCGCGGAAGGCATCGGTCACATGGCGCAGCAGGCGCGCCTCCAGGTCTTTCTGGCCGTGGTACGGGTCGATCAAGGTTTCCGGATCTTCGGGGCTTTGGGCGATGGCATTGATGGTCAGGTCGCGCCGCGAGAGGTCTTCCTCCAGCGTCACCTCGGGCGAGCTTTCCACCACGAAGCCGCGGTAGCCGCGCCCGCTCTTGCGTTCGGTGCGCGCCAGCGCATACTCCTCGCGCGTCTCCGGGTGCAGGAAGACCGGGAAATCGCGGCCCACGGGCAGGTAGCCCTCGGCCAGCATCTGCTCGGGCGTGGCGCCCACCACCACCCAGTCGTGGTCATTCACGGGGCGCCCGAGCAGCGCGTCGCGCACGGCGCCCCCTACCATGTAGATTTGCATGGCGGCAGTGTAGGGGAGCTGCCGGCAAGAGCGCCAATACGTTGTCAGGCCGTATAGTGCGTCCCTCACCAGCCCACGGTCGGCGCCATGTCCATCTCCTCGTCCCTCACCATCGCGCAACCCAATCCCGACGGCAGCATTCCCGTGCCCACGCCGCCCGATGCTGCCGCCAATGCCGCGGCCGAGGCCCTGCAGCGCGAAGCGCAGTTCGAGGCGATGCAGGCCCAGCTGGAGACCCTGCAGGAGATCCTGGCCAAGCCGCTCAACGAGATCCTGGCCGACCGTGACAAATTCAAGGAGACCGCCGCGGCCTGGGATTCCTTTGGTGCCATGTGGATGCTGTCGCAGCGCGCCATGAAGCGCGTCGCGCTGGACCTGGCGGCCCAGCAGGGCGTGGACGAGGACGAGGTGGTGGCCCGCGCCATGCGCCACGCCAATGCAGTGCTCAATGGCGATGGCGAGGACCTCGGCGGCATCGTCGCCCAGGTCCAACTGGCGCACATCGCGCGCCACCGGGCGCTGCTGCGCAAGCAGTTCCGGTAGGCCGCTTCTAGGAAAACACCGGCCGGAAGAAGCTGCGCTCGTAGCTGATGATGCAATCGGTCTCTTGCGCATAGCGGAAAGCGGCCTGGCAGTCAGCATCTTCCATGGACCGCTGGCGGTAGACCTCGTAGCTCGCCAGACTCTCGAAGGTGAACAGCGCCAGCGCGATGTTGTTGGCGCCCTCGCTGGGCATGAAGTAGCCGTGGTGCTGGCCGCCGAATTTCTCGACCAGCGGGATCCACAGCTTGCCGTAGTGCTCGAATTCCTTGAGCTTGGACGTGTTCAGCACGTAGCGCAGGTAGATGGTGACGGCCATGCGCTGCTCCTCAAACGTGGCGCAGGCGGTAGGGCTCCTCGAAGTCGAGGAAATCCTTCTCGGCCAGGGCACCGTCGATCCAGGCCTTCACGCCGGGCAGGGCGCGCACGCGCTGCACGTAGGCGGCGATCTGCGGTGGCAGGGGCAGGGCGTAGCTGTGCAGGCGCATGCACACGGGGGCAAAGTAGGCGTCGGCAATGGTGAACTCGCCGAACAGCAGCGGCCCGCCATGCTCTTCGAGCAGGGCACTCCACATGGCTACCAGGCGCTCCACGTCGGCGCGCACGCCGGCCTTGTCACGCCAGATCAGCGCGCCGGTCTCGGCCAGATCGGCCTCGACGTTCATGGGGCAGTTGCCGCGCAGGGCGGTGAAGCCGCTGTGCATTTCGGCACACACGCTGCGGGCGCGGGCGCGCGCCTTGGCGTCCGCAGGCCAGAGCTTCTTGTCGGGATGGGTTTCGGCCACGTACTCGGCGATGGCCAGGGTGTCCCAGACGACCAGGTCCGCGTCCACCAGCACTGGCACCTTGCCTGTGGGGCTCACGGGGCCGATGGCCCGCTTGAACTCCGAATCGGCTTCGAAACTGTCGAAGCGCACGCGGATTTCTTCAAAGTCGATGCCGGCCTGGCGCAGCAGCACCCAGGGGCGCATGGACCACGAGGAGTAATTCTTGTTACCGATGTAGAGCTTGGGCATGGTGGCACTCGGATGGTGATTGCAAAGGGAGGCAAGACTTCCATGCTAACGCTCCCCAGGAGCCTGCATCAATGACCGATGAGAGGGCTTTTGATGCAATTCATGCATCAAAGCCGAACTTGTCCCCTTTTTTGCAACGCTTGAAAACGGGGTGGTGCGGCACAATCGATGGTTTTTCGGGCAGTGCTCTCTTTCGACCCCTCTGGGTCGGTGTCGTTGATGCGGTCGTCGTCTTTTTTGTATTTTTTCTTCAGGGCCCTGTGCCTGCTGACGCTGGTGGCCGTGCTGCCCGCTGGTGCCCAGGCGGCGGCGGAGCGCGATGTGCCGGCCTCCCTCTCCGTGAAGGCTGGCGGCATGCCCATCGTGCCGTTCATGGGCATGTTCGAGGACAAGGGCCGCACGCTGGACATCGAACAGGTGCGCACCCCGGAGCACGAGGCCCGCTTCGCCTACCCGGACAATCCCCTGAAGGGCGCCGAATCGGACCGCGTGCTCTGGTTCCGTGTGCGCCTGCAACTGGCCGACCCGGCCGATGCCCTGCGCGAGTTTCTGCTGCTGGTGCCCACCGTGTCCACGCACGAACTGCGCTTTTACGGCCCTTACAACGCCCAGGGACGTGCGCTGGCCGAGCCCGTGGTGACCGGCATGCGCCACCCCTGGGCCACGCGCCCGGCGGATTCGGAACAGATGGCCTGGCGCTTCAGGCTGCCCGACGACCAGGTGTACACCGTGTACTTCCGGGTCGAATCGACCTTTGCCCGCTTCTACGCAGCCCGTGTCTGGGACCTCGCGGACTACCTGCAGGACACCCAGGACAAGCGCATGTTCGATGGCGTCTGCTATGGCCTGCTGATGGGCCTGGCGGTCTTCAGCACGGTGATGCTGCTGGTGTTCCGCGAGAGCATCTATGCCTGGTACCTGGTGTCGTGCATCGGCGCGCTGCTCGCGCTCGCGGGCTTCAACGGGCACACGCTGCGCTACCCATTCGCCCACTGGCCCGCGGCCGCGGGCTTCTTCTACAGCATGGCGCCGCCCCTGTGGGCCATTTCCAAGCTGATGTTCGGCCGCAGCCTGTTGCGCCTGGCGGACTATGCACCGCGCGTGGACAAGGTGGTGCTGGCCATGGTGGCCGCACTGGCGCTGGCGGCGGCCTATGGCCTTTGGGGCGCCCATCCGCTGTGGCTGTTCCGCCTGGTGCAGGCTTCGGTGGTGGCCTCCACGGTGGTGCTCACGGTGGGCGCCGTGATGGCCATGCGGCGGCGCTACTGGCCGGCCGTGTTGTACAGCCTGGGGGTCACCATCCTGCTCCTGGGCATCTGCGCCATCATCGTCGCCAGCTGGGGCTGGGTGGCCTGGACACCCCAGCAGATGGACATGACGCAGACCGTGCTGGTGGCCGAATCCATCGTTTTCGCGGCGGCCATGGCCTCCCGGGTGCGCCTGCTGCGCCGGTCCGAGGAAGCGCTGACCGTGCGCACCCAGGAACTGGTCGAGGCCCTGGGCACCGATGCGCTCACCGGCGCCGCCAACCGCGCGGGCCTGACCAGCCATGGCGAGGCCGCGGTGCGCGCCGGCCAGCCCTTTGCCCTGCTGTTGCTGGACCTCGATGGTTTCAAGGGCGTCAACGACACTTATGGCCACGCCGCGGGCGACGCCGTGCTGGTGGCCATGGTGCGCCGCCTGCGCACCCAACTGCGCTCGGGTGACCTGGTGGCGCGTCTGGGCGGTGACGAATTCGCGGTGTTGATCGCCGGCAGCCCGCCGCGCGAGGTGATCGCCGCCATGGCCCGGCGCATGGCCGCCAGCGCCGCCGAGCCCCTGGCCTTCGAAGGCCGCTCTCTGGTGGTGGGCATGAGCCTGGGCATCGCCTGCCACCCCGCGGATGGCAGTACCCTGGCCGAACTGTTGCGCGCCGCCGACAGCGCCATGTACACCTGCAAGCGCCGCCCCGAAGGCGGAGACTGCTACGCATTCGCCTCGGAACTGCAGGCAGGCTGAGCCTTTCTGGGGCCCAATTCGTCACCGGCCATGAAAAAGGGCGCACACCCATACCAGGGCCACCGTGGAACCGGCTTTGCCAGGCCAGGGGTGGCGCGTCCCCCTGGGGGGAAGGCGCGAAGCGCCTCAGGGGGGCCGTCTAGACAGGCCAGACGACGCCGTTATCGTTCAGGATCGCGTCCAGCGGCGCATCCCAGGATTCCGGCTCGAACTCGTCCAGGTAGCCATTGGTGAAGCCCAGGCCCACGGTGAAGGGCTTGGGCTGCAGCGTGGCCAGGGTGCGGTCGTAGAAGCCGCCGCCATAGCCCAGCCGGTAGCCGCCGGGCGCATAGCCCACGCAGGGCACGAACAGCAGGGTGGGCACGATGACCTCGGTGTCCTTGGGTTTGGGGATGCCGTAGGCATCCTCTTCCATCGGGCAGCCGGGGTACCAGGCGTGGAAGGTCAAGGTCTTGTGCTGCTTGTTGACCACCGGCAGGCCGATGCGGCGCAGCTGTGGCTCGTCCAGCAGTTCGCCATCTTCCTTCCAGCGGTGCAGGGCGGGCAGCGGGTCGAACTCCCCCTTGATGGGCCAGTAGGCGCCGATCACCGTGTCGGGCCGGTTCACCAGCCAGATGCGCATCACTTGCTGTAACAAATCGGCCCGATGTAACCGATCTGGCAAATTCAGGCGTTCTTCTATCAAGGCGCGCCGCAGGGCTGCTTTGTCCATCAGATAATTCCCCCATGCAATTGACTCAGATTCTGACACCGCTGCTGGTCAGCGCCTTGCTGGCCACTGCCGCGCCCCTTGTCCAGGCGCAAACCAAGGCCGACGATACCCTGCTGGAGATGCAGCAGGCGTTCAAGCGCGGCGACCGCAAGAAACTCGAGCAATTGTTGCCCGCCGCGCGCGGCCACGTGCTCGAGCCCTGGGCCGGATACTGGGAGCTCAAGCTGCGCCTGGGCGAGGCACCGCCCTCGGAGATCCAGTCCTTCATGCAGCGCTATGCCGGCAGCTACCAGGAAGACCGCATGCGCAATGACTGGCTGCTGCTGCTGGGCCAGCGGCGCGACTGGGCGCAGTTCGCCGAGCAGCACCCGAGCTACCGCATGTCCGACGACCGCGAGGTGCGCTGCTATGCGCTGTTGATCGACGACATCAAGGGCAGCCCCCAGCCCGGGGCCGCCGAGGACATCAAGCGCAACTGGTATGCCTTGCGTGATGGCGACGACGGCTGCACCCATGCGGCCAGCCAGTTCTACGCGACCAAGAAGATCAGCGCCCTGGACGTCTGGCGCAAGGCGCGCTTCGCGGTGGACGCCAACCGGCCCCGCGTGGCCCGCAATGCGGTGGAGATCGTCGCCCCCGATGCCGTGGCCCAGGTCAAGGAGCTCATGGACGCACCCACCAAGTACCTCACGGCCCGTGCCACGGCCCGGGGCCAGGTGCGACAGGAGCTGGTGACGCTGGCCCTGATCAAGCTCGCCGCCGGCGATCCGGACAACGCCGCAGCCCAGCTCGACGGCAAGTGGGGCGTGCACCTCTCGCCCGAGGAGCGCAACTGGGTCTGGGGCGTGATCGGCAAGCAACTGGCCCAGAAGCTGTCGACCGAAGCCAATGGCCATTTCGCCAAGATCACCCGGGATGCCGACCTCAACGACGACCTGCTGGGCTGGAAGGTGCGCGCCGCCCTGCGCGCCGGCCAGTGGAAGGTGGTGCGCAAGGCCATCGATGCCATGAGCGAGGAAGGCCGCCAGGACAGCACCTGGGTGTACTGGAAGGCCCGCTCCCTGCTGGCCGGCAAACCGAGCGAGGCCGAGCGCGCCGAAGCCCGCCAGCTGCTCGAAGGCATTGCCAGCACGCGCGGCTTCTACGAGCAACTGGCCACGGAGGAACTGGGCCAGCGCATCACCATGCCGCCGGCACCCACCCCGCTCACGCCCGAGGAAAAAGCGGCTGCGCGCGCCAACCCGGGCCTGAACCGCGGCCTGTACGCGATCTTCCTGGGCCTGCGCGCCGAAGGCGTGCGCGAGTGGAACTACGCCACCAACCTGCATGTGCCAGGGGGCATGCCGGACCGCGAATTGCTGGCCGCCGCCGACTTCGCCTGCGCACGCGAGGTCTGGGACCGTTGCATCAACACCAGCGAGCGCACGCGCAGCGTGATCGAGACCAGCCAGCGCTTTCCCACGCCGTTCCGCGCTGCCGTGGTCGAGCGCGCCACCGGCATCGGGCTGGACCCGGCCTATGTCTATGGCCTGATCCGCCAGGAAAGCCGCTTCATCATGGATGCGCGCTCGCACGTGGGCGCCTCGGGCCTGATGCAGGTGATGCCCGCCACGGCGCGCTGGACGGCCAAGAAGATCGGCATGAACAACTTCACGGCCGACCAGATCAACGACCGCGACACCAACATCGCCATCGGCACGGCCTACCTCAAGCTCGCGCTCGACGATTTCGCGGGCTCCATGCCCATGGCCGCAGCCGCCTACAACGCCGGTCCTGGCCGGCCACGCAGTTGGCGCAACGGCCCGGTGCTCGATGCCGCCATCTGGGCCGAGAACGTGCCCTTCGGCGAAACCCGCGACTACGTGAAGAAGGTGCTCGCCAACACCACCAACTATGCTGCCATGCTCACCGGCCAGCCCCAGTCGCTCAAGGGTCGGCTGGGCACCATCGGCCCGCGCGACGCCGCCGCGCCCGAGGTGAACAAGGATCTCCCGTAAGCAGCAGAACGGCCCCCTCGGGGGCCGTTCCGTTTCAGACTTCCGACCACATCCGCAGCAGGTTGTGGTATTGGCCCGTGAGGGTCACGGTTTCCTCGGTCTCGCCCAAACGCCCCCGCAGCTTCTGGATGGTCTGGTCCAGCTCGAACAGCATGGCGCGGCGCGCGTCGTCGCGCACCATGCTCTGCACCCAGAAGAACGAGCACACGCGCTCGCCGCGCGTGACCGGCTCCACGCGGTGCAGGCTGGTCGAGGGGTAGAGGATCAGGTCGCCAGCGGGCAGCTTGACCTCGTGCGCGCCATAGGTGTCCACCACCACCAGCTCGCCCCCTTCGTAGTCCTCGGGTTCGCACAGGAACAGCGTGCACGACAGATCGGTGCGCAGCGCCGCCCCATGGGGCAGGGGGCGCATGGCACCGTCGACGTGCAGGCCATAGGTCTCGCCGCCCGCGTAGCGGTTGAACAGCGGCGGCACGGCGCGCAGCGGCAGCGCAGCGGCGAAGTACAGGGGATGCGCGGACAGCGCCTGCTGAATGAGGCGCCCCTGCTCCAGCGCCACGGGCGAGTTCTCGGGCAGTTGGCGGTTGTGCTTGACCCGCGCGCCCTGTGCGCCCACGGTGGCCCGGCCGTCCACCCAGTCGGCCGCATCGATGGCCGCGCGCATGGCGCGCACCTGCTCGGGCGTGAGGACGTTGGGGATGTGCAGCATCATGGCAAATGTCTCCAGAAACGGGAAGGCCCCGGGGTTGCCGGGGCCCTTGGATGGTAGGCAGCTTTTCAGGCGGTCATCTTGCGTTCGATCAGAACGTGAAGTTGGCCGTCAGGCGTGCCGAACGGGGGATGCCTGGCGTATAGCGATAGCCGCTCTTGTTGATGGCGGCCACATAGTCCTTGTCGGCCAGGTTGTACACGTTGAGCTGGATGTCCAGGTTCTTGTTGATGCGGTAGGAGGCCATGGCATCGAAGACCCAGTAGGCCTCGGTGTAGGCAGGCGTGCCCACGGCGCCGTCGGTGCCGCGCAGCAGCTTGCCGGCATAGCGTGCGCCGCCGCCGATCGTCACGCCGAAGGGCAGGCGGTAGGTGGTCCACAGCGAGAAGGCGCTCTTGGGCGTGTAGGCCAGTGCGGTGCTGCCATCGGCCGTCTTGGGCGCGCCGCTGAGCACCTTGGTGTCCATGGTGGTGTAGCCCGCGCTCAGCGACCAGTCGTTGGTGATGGCGCCGATGGCGGTCAGCTCCAGTCCTTGCACGCGCTTCTTGCCGGTCTGCACGAAGTTGGCGGCGTTGGTCGGGTCGGTCTCGATGTCGTTGGAGACATCGGTGCGGTACACCGCGCCCGCCAGGGCCAGGCGGCCGCCCAGTACGTCCCACTTGGTGCCGACCTCGATGGTCTTGGCCTTCTGCGGCTCGAACTTGGGGTTGGCCGCGTTGTTGGCGGCTGCGCTCAGCTGGTTGTTGGCACCGCCCGGGGGCTGGGCCGAGGTGGCGTACAGCGCGTACACGCTGCCGTTGCTGGCAGGCTTGTAGACCACACCGAGCTTGGCGCCGATGAGCGTGTCCGACAGGCTGACCGACGAGGGTGTGAGCACGCCGGCTGGCAGCGCGCCCTGCGTCACGGCGTCGAAGTCGGTCTTGAAGCGGTCCACGCGCAGGCCGCCCGTGACCTGCCACTCGGGCGACAGTTTGGCGGTGTCGAACAGGTAGGCCGCCACGGTGTTGGTCACGCCCTTGGACCAGGCGCCGTTGGCGATGCGGTTGAAGCCCGCCACATTCGGGTTGGGGTTGTACAGGTTGGCTGCAGGCAGCGAACCGGCGGGCGCATACGTGGTGTTCACGCTGGCAAAGCCCTGGCCGTAGTAGCCCAGGTTGGTCTGCTCCTCGCGCGACAGCTCGAGCCCGGCCGCCAAGTCATGCTGCACCGAACCGGTGTTCACGGTGGTGGTCAGGCTGGTCTGGTTGACGGCGATCTTGTTGACCTGGTTGACGTTGGTCGGCAGGTTGCGCGTCACGGTCCAGGTGGACGGATCGTTCGGGTTCGGCGTGGCCAGCAGGGCCGAGGCGGCCGTGAGCGCACCGGTGGCCGGGAAGCCGCCGCCCATGAAGGCCGTCAGCCGGTAGTCGTTGTGCGTGCGGCCGAAGCGCGTGGTGTTGCGCAGCTTCGTGCCCGAGGCGAAGTCGTGCTCGATGCGCGCCGTGACCATGTCCATGTCCACGTCCGCATAGTCCGAGGTCGTGCCATAGAAGCTGCTCGAATCCACGCGCGCCGCGGTGTTCAGGAAGGGGCGGCGGTTGGCAAGGGCCAGTGCATCCGGCGAGGTGTAGCCGGGCAGGCCGATGGTGGGCACGCCGCCATCGGGCATGTTGTCCTGCTTGACGTGCAGGTAGTTCAGGAACACGCGGGTGGGCGAGTTCAGGCCCAGGGCCAGCGAGGGCGCCACGCCCCAGCGCTTGTTCTTGACCAGGTCGCGGCCGGCCACGCCGGAGTCCTCGGTCATCACGTTCAGGCGGAAAGCGGCGCCGGGGTAGGCTTCCAGGGCCTTGTTCCAGTCCACCGTGCCGCGCTTGTAGGAGGCGCTGCCCGCGCCCAGCGAGGCTGCGAAGCTGTTTTCCAGCGTGGGCTGCTTGCTCACCAGGTTGATGGCGCCCGTGGGGGCCGTGCGGCCGTTGTCGGTGCCGGCCGGGCCCTTGACCACTTCGACCTGCTGGATGTTGAACACGTCGCGCGAGACCGCGCCCAGGTCGCGCACACCATCGACGAAGATGCTGCTGGAGCTGTCGAAGCCGCGCATGTAGATCGCGTCGCCGGTGCTGGTGTTGCCGTTCTCGCCCAGGAAGAAGGTGCTGGCGCCGGGGGTGTTGCGCAGGGCTTCGGTCAGGGTCGAGGCGGCCTGCTCGCGCAGCACCTGCTCCTTGACGACGGAGATGGTCTGGGGCGTGTCCAGCAGCGGCTGGGTGAACTTGGGCGAGGAAACGGTGCCGGCCTTGTAGCCCGCATCGCCCGCCGATTCGACCTTGACCTCCGGCAGGGTGCCGCTGGAGGCGGTCTGCGCCTGGACCGGCATGCCCAGTGCCACGAGGGCCGCTGCTGCGGCCATGCCGACGGGGGTGACGCGCGCGCCCGCGGCGGGGTGTTTGCGGCTCTTGATGTATGTAGTGTTGTGCGCCATGAAAGGTCCGTAGGAGTGAGAAACCGGAACTTGGCTGGCTACAGGGACTACATACAGGAGCGCGCGGCAAAAGCTGCTGCTGCCGCGGGTGTCGGTCGGTGTTGGCTGGCTGAGAACCCGCGCAGCCGAACATGCAGAAGGCTTGCAGGAATGTCAAATGATAACAATTATCATTTGATGGTGGTTACATCTGGCTGCAATGGAGCCCGTGGGCTGGCCAAAAAGTGGCCCGATGTGGCACCGTGGCAACATGCCGAGGTGCGGCAGGGCGCGCAGGCGCGGCCTGCGGGTCTTCAGGCGTTGTGCAGCATGTCGCCCCGGCGCATGGCGGCTCCCGAGCGGACCAGTTCGTCCATCAGGCCGGCGAGCCATTCGCCCTCCGCCTGGTCGGCGAAATGCCGGTTGCGCAGCATGCCGAAGTAGGGCGTGGCCTGTGTCCAGGACCGGAGGTCGGCCAGGCTGATCTGCTGCCATTCGAGCAGCTTGTACTTGAGCAGTACCTTGGCGGCGTAGAGCGCATGCTTGGGCGGGTTGCGCACGAAGCCGTCGAGCCGGCGGCGTGCGCCCTCGATGGCGCGCGGCGCATCGGCGAACACCGGGCCGTGGCCCGGTATCACGGTGCGCGGCGCCAGGCGCTCGATCAGGTCCAGCGTGGCACCCACCTGGGCAAAGGCGTCTTCGCCTTCGAGTTCGGGGAAGACCACGCCGAAGCCGTTCTCCCACAGTGCGTCGGCCGAGATCAGGATCGCATCGCGCGGCTCGAACAGCACGATGGAATGCGTGTCGTGCCCCGGCGCGGCATGCACCTGCCAGGTGCGGTCGCCCAGCAGCACGCAGGAGCCCGGGTCCAGCAGGGTGTCGGCGCGGAACGGCGGGCATTGCTGGCCGGTGGGCGTGTAGCTCAGGGCATAGGCGTCCCACTGGCGCACGTGCCGGGCCTGGCCGGGCGGTATGGACGTGAGCACGCGCGGCCAGGCCTTTTGCAGTGCGGCGTTGCCGCCGCAGTGGTCGCTGTGCAGGTGGGTGTTGAGCACCCGGTCCAGCGGCCTGCCGCCCAGGGCTGCCTGCACCAGCGCCACCGTCTGCTCGGCATGGCTGCAGTAGCCGGTGTCCACCACGGCCGTGTCATGGTGGCCGATGAACAGAATGTTGTTGGCCGACAGCCAGCCGCGTTCCAGCACGGCGATTTCAGGGGGCAGAAAGGGCGTGGCAGAGGCTGGCGTGGACATCGGGAAGGGACTGGCAGATGGCATGGCGCAGCGGATGACCCGCTGCTGCGATCTGCCAGCCTAACCCAGCGCAGGCGCCTGCCGCGTTATCCAAAACCCGTGCGTTGCCGCGCAGATTGCTTCAGAACGTCACACCGGCGCACAGGATCACGTTGGCGTAGGGCGTGCATTCCCCGGTGCGCACCATCACGCGGGCCTCGCGGCACAGGCGTTTGAATTCTTCGTGCGGCAGCGCCTCGGGTGCCACCGGCAGGGTGCACCAGCCGGGCAGGGCACCACCTGCGCGCTCCACGGCCTCGGTGGCGATCACCGCGCGCTCGACCTGCATCTCCGCCAGCACGGCGGCCAGCACGTCGGCCACGGCTGGAATGCCCGGCGTCAGCGCCAGGTCGATGCGCCGCGGGCCCGGCGGGATGGGCAGGCCCACGTCGCCGACCACCAGCATGTCGCCGTGGCCCAGGCAGGCAATGGCGTGGGAGAGCTCGGCATGCAGCAGGGTGGTGCGTTTCACAGCGGAATCCAGTCGGGTGGTTGCGGGCTGGCCGCCACGGCGGCCCGGGTGGGGATGGAGGGCTGGGCCCCCGCCTGCGTCACGCACAGGGCGGCGGCGCGGATGCCCTCGCGCACGGCGGCGTTGAGCGGCCCGCCCTGCGCCAGCGCCACGGCCAGCGCACCGAGGAAGGTGTCGCCCGCGGCGGTGGTGTCCACGGCTTGCACGGCCATGCCGGGGTGGTGTGTGCTGCCCAGGGTGTCGGCGGCCACGGCGCCCGCGGCGCCCAGCGTCACCACCACCTGGGCCGGCCCCAGGCCGCGCAGCGTCTGCGCGGCCACGGCGGCATCGGCCACGGTCTCCACGGCCGTGCCCGCCAGGGCGGCGGCCTCGACCTCGTTGACCACCAGCGTGTGCACCAGCGGCCACAGACCCCCGGGCAGGCTCTGGATGGGCGAGGGGTTGAGCAGCACCTGGCAGCCCGCTGCATGGGCTTGCTGCGCGGCGGCCAGCACCTGGGGCAGGGGCGTCTCGAACTGCAGCACCAGGCTGTGGGCCTGGTCCAGCACGGCGGCAAGCGCCTGCGTGTCGAGTGCGAAGCGGCCATTGGCGCCCGGCACCACGACGATGCGGTTCTGCCCCGTGGCCTCCACGGTGATGGCTGCCACGCCCGTGGTCTCGGCCGGGTCGGTCTGTACCCCGCCGTGGTCGATTCCGTCCTGTGCCAGGCCGGAGCGCAGCGCGCGGCCGTAAGCGTCGTCGCCTACGCGGCCGAACAGGTGCACCCGGGCACCCTGGCGCGCGCAGGCCACGGCCTGGTTGCCGCCCTTGCCACCGGGCACCAGGTGCAGCGCCTGGGCCAGCACGGTCTCGCCGGGACCAGGGGCCTGGGCCACCTGCAGCACCAGGTCCATGTTGAGGCTGCCCACCACGGCGATGGTGGGGGTGGCGTGCTCCGTCGCTCCCGTCATGGCTGTGCCTGTGCGGTGGAGGCGCGCACGCGCAGCTCGGGTTGCAGCATGACCTTGCGCGCGTCCTGGCGCTTGCCGTCGATGCGCTCGAGCAGCATGTCCACCGCCAGTGCGCCGATGCGCTGCTTGGGTTGGGCCACGGTGGTCAGCGGCGGGCTGGTGAAGGCGGTGAGTTCGATGTCGTCGAAACCCACGATGGACAGGGCCTCGGGTACGCGCAGGTCGCGCTCGTGGGCTGCGCACAGTGCGCCCATGGCCATCAGGTCGTTGCAGACGAAGACGGCGGTGGGCGGCTGCTGCGCGCGCAGCACGGCGTGCATGGCCTCGTAGCCGCCCTGGCTGGTGAAGTTGCCGTGCCACAGCAGGCCGTCACCGGTGCCGCATCCGGCGTCGGCCAGCGCGGCACGCCAGCCGGCGATGCGCTGCTCGCTGGGCGCAATGCCCTCGGGCCCGCCGATGCAGGCGATGCGCCGGTGGCCCAGCGACAGCAGGTGGCGCGTGGCCAGCAGGCCGCCCTGCATGTGGGCGGTCTCCACCAGGTCGCAGGGCTGCTGTTCGGCCAGTTCGATCTCGCGGTCCACCAGCACGGTGGGGATGGACAGGCCCGCGAGCTGCGTGGGCAGTGTGGCGTCGTGCCCGGTGGAGACGACGATCAGCCCGTCGATGCGGCGCTCGGCCAGCACCTGCAGGTAGCTGCCCTGGCGGTGCGCCTCGTCATTGGTGTTGCACAGGATGAGGTTGTAGCCTGCGCCGAAGCAGCGGTCTTCGACCGCGTGCACGATCTCGGCGAAGTAGGGGTTGGAGCTGTTGGGGATCAGCATGCCCAGCGTGCGCGTGTTGTTGCTCTTGAGGCTGCGGGCAATGGCGCTGGGCACGTAGCCCAGTTCGCGGATGGCTTTTTCCACACGCGCGCGCCCTTCGGGGCTCACGTGGCGTGTGCCGTTGACCACGTGGGACACCGTGGTGACGGATACGTCGGCATGCCGGGCAACGTCCTTGATAGTAGCCATGGAGAAAATCTGGAAACAGGGAATTCGTGGGGGATATAGAGGGTTCAGGCCGCCGCGCGCCGCTGGCGCAAGGTGTCCACGATGACCGCCGCAACGATCACCACCCCCGTGATGATGCGCTTGCTGGGCTCGCTGGCACCCACCTGGGCCAGGCCCGCCTCCAGCACCGCGATGATCAGCACGCCGAAGGCGGTGTTCACCACCGAGCCGCGCCCGCCCATGAGGCTGGTGCCACCGATCACCACCGCGGCGATCACCTGCAGCTCCATGCCGGTGCCGGCGTTGGGATCTGCCGCCTCCAGCCGTGCCGACTGCATCAGCCCGGCCAGTCCGGCGAGCAGTCCGGTCACGGCAAACACGATGACGCGCAGGGGCCGCGGGTCGACCCCAGCCAGGCGCATCGCCTCCTCGTTGGTGCCGATGCCCACCACGCAGCGGCCGAACACCGTGCGCGTGAGCACCAGCTGCGCCACCACCACCAGCACCAGCGCGATCAGAAAGGCCACCGAGATGCCGCCGAACATGGGTGCGGCCAGCCACGAGATCGCGTCGCCCACGTACTGCGTGCGCGAATCCGTGACCACATAGGCCCCGCCGCGCACGGCTTCGAGCATGCCCAGTGAGACGATGAAGGAGGGCAGGCGCCAGGCCACCGAGACAGCCCCGGTCACCGTGCCGCAGATAAGCCCCGTGGCCAGCGCCAGCAGCGCGGCAGCCGGCACGCTCCATTTCCATTGCACGATGGCCGCGGCCGAAGTGGCGGCGGACAGCGCCATCACCGATCCCACCGACAGGTCGATGCCGGCAATGATGAGCACGAAGGTCATGCCCACCGCCATCACGGCCAGCGCCGGGATCTCGTTGGCGATGGTGACGAAGGTTTGCACGCTCCAGAAGTATTCGGAGAGGGTGGAGAACAGCGCCACCATGCCCGCCAGCACGGCCAGCAGCCCGAGGTAGGTGCCGAGCTGGCTGCGCCAGGCGGGCGTGGGGCGGGGTGCCATGGCGGCGGGGGATGCGGGGGCGTTCATGCGGTGGCGGGAGTGGAAGGGGAAGAATGGCCAGGGGCTTCGCGGCCACCCGGCTCGGAGAATGCAGCGGCCAGCAGCGACTGCTCGGACCACTGGCCGCGCTCGAACACGGCCACCAGGCGCCCGGCGCTCATCACGCCGATGCGGTCGGCCATGGCCATCAGCTCGCGCAGGTCCGACGAGACCATGAGCAGGGCGCGCCCGCTGGCGGCCATGCGATCGAGTTCGCCATAGAGTTCGGCACGCGCGCCCACGTCCACGCCACGTGTGGGTTCGTCGAGCAGCAGCACCCGGCCTTCGCGGTGCAGCCAGCGCGCGAACACCACCTTCTGCTGGTTGCCGCCCGACAGCGTGCCCACCGCCTGCTCGGGGCTGCGGCAGCGGATGCCCAAGGTCTGGACGAAGCCCTGCACCAGGCGGTTTTCCTTGGCGCGCTGCAGCCAGCCGGCGCGCGAGATCGCAGACAGGTCGGACAGCGTGGCGTTGACGCGGATGGGCTGGGCCAGCAGCAGGCCCTGGGACTTGCGGTCTTCCGTGACCAGGCCGACGCCAGCGGCAATGGCCTGCAGCGGCGAGGCAAAGCCGCGCGGCAGCACGTGCGGGGCGCCACCCGCAGTGGATTCATCGGGGTGCAGCGTCACGCTGCCCCGGTCGGCGCGGTCCGCGCCGAACAGCAGGCGCACGAGTTCGGTGCGGCCCGAACCCACCAGTCCCGCCACGCCGAACACCTCGCCCGCGCGCAGCTCCAGGCTCACGTCCTGCACCGCCGTGCCGCGGCCCATGCCCTGGGCGCTCATCACCACCGGGCCGGCCTTGCGGCGCGGGCGGTGCTCGAGGTCGCTCACGGACCGGCCCACCATGCGCTGCACCAGATCGTCCTCGCTCAGGCCGGCCATGGGGCGTGCATCCACCAGGCGGCCGTCGCGCAGCACGGCCACGCGGTCGGCGATGCGGCGCAGCTCTTCCAGGCGGTGCGACACATAGACGATGGCCACGCCGCGCGCGGTCAGGCGCGCGATCTGGTCGAACAGGTAGGCGGTCTCGCGCGGGGTGAGCATGGCCGTGGGCTCGTCGAGCACCAGGATGCGCGTGTCGTCCTGCAGATTGCGCGCGATCTCCACCATCTGCTGCTGGCCTATGCCCAGCTGCGAGACGGGGGTGGCGGGGTCGATGCTGTCCAGGCCGATCTTGGCCAGTTGTGCGCGTGCAGCGGTGTGCAGCGCATCGCGCTGCAGCCAGCCCGCGCGGTGCGGCAGGCGGCCCATGAGCAGGTTCTCGGCTACGGTGAGCGTGGGCACCAGGCCCAGCTCCTGCATCACCATGCGCACGCCCAGGCGCTCGGCCTCGCGGCGCGAGGCGGGCGCGTAGGTCTCGCCGGCCAGGCGCATGCCACCGCGCGTGGCCGGCTCCAGCCCGCAGACGATCTTGGACAGCGTGCTCTTGCCCGCGCCGTTCTCCCCCGTGAGCGCCAGCACCTCGCCCGCGTTGAGCGCAAGCGTGATGCCGTCGAGCACGGTGGCGGTGTAATCCTTGCCCACCGCGGCTATGGACAGCAGCGGTGCGGCGGGCGGCGGTGGGAGCGGTCGGTCCATGTCGTCCGGCGGTTGGGTTTTTACTTGCTGCCCTTGGTGACCAGCACCACCTCGGTCTTCACCTCGGCGGGCAACTGGGCCTGGGGCGTCTTGGCGGCGATGGCCTTTTGCGCCAGCTCGATGCCGAACACGGCCTGCTTGGCGGCGTACTGGTCGGCGGTGGCCAGCACGCGGCCATCGGCCAGCATGGGCTTGATGGCGCCGATGTTGTCATAGCCCACCACCTGCACCTTGCCGGTCTTGCCCGCGGCCTTGACTGCGGCCACCACGCCCAGCGCCATGCTGTCGTTGCCGGCCAGCAGGGCCGTGAGGTCGGGGTGCTCGCGCAGCATGCCGGCGGCCACGGTGTTGCCCTTCTCGATCTCCCACTGGCCCGACTGCACGCCCACCACGGTGATGCCGGCGGCCTGCATGGCGTCCTTGTAGCCCAGGGTGCGCTGCTGCGCATTGAAGGTGGTGGACACGCCCTCGATGATGCCCACCTTGTCGCCCGACTTGAGCGACTTGGCCAGGTGCTCGCCCACCAACTTGGCGCCGGCGCGGTTGTCCGGGCCGACGAAGGGCACGGTGAGGTTCTTTTCCTTCAGGGCATCGCCATCCAGGCGGTTGTCGATATTGACCACGATGATGCCCTTGTCCACAGCGGCCTTGACCACAGGCACCAGGGCCTTGGAATCGGCCGGGGCCAGCACGATGGCGCTGACCTTCTGGGCCACGGCCTGCTCGATCATCTTGATCTGGGCGGCCGTGTCGGTCTCGTTCTTGATGCCGTTGGCCACCAGCGTGTATTCGCTGGCGTGGGCCTTCTGGTGCGCCTTGGCGCCGTCTTCCATGGTGCGGAAGAACTCGTTGGCCAGCGACTTCATGACCAGGGCGATCTTGGGCTTGTCCTGCGCCCAGACGGGGCTGGCAAGCATGCCGCCGAGCACGGCAATGGCGGCGGCGGTCTGAACGGAACGGCGGGTGAACTGCATGGTGTCTCCTGTTGGAATGGTGGGCAAGGCACGGCCACCGAAAAGCCGCGCGAAATTGCGCGAAAGCGCCGGCGGCATGCCGGGCCAGTGCGGTGTCGCCCGGCGATCATATCGTCCGCAATCGTTTGCGCAAACGTTTGCTAATCGGTGTTAACCCTGTATTCTCGGAGTCTGGGGGCAGCTTGGAACCTGCCGTGGCGCAGCCGATCGGGCCCTGGCGACCCCCCCAAAAAAAGGGCGCCTGGGCGCCCTGGAAAAAGTGGTGCGGCCGGCGCCGGCCGGGGCGTCTAGGCCGTGGGCGCGCGCAGCTCGCGCCGCAGGATCTTGCCCACATTGCTCTTGGGCAGCTCGTCGCGGAACTCGATGTACTTGGGGCGCTTGTAGCCGGTGAGGTTTTCCTGGCAGAAGCGGGCCACGTCCTCCTCGCTCAGGGCCGGGTCGCTCTTGATCACGAAGATCTTGATCGCCTCGCCCTGCTTTTCGTCCGGGATGCCGATGGCCGCGCACTCCACCACGCCTGGGCACAGCGAGACGACCTGTTCAAGCTCGTTGGGGAAGACGTTGAAGCCGCTGACCAGGATCATGTCCTTCTTGCGGTCGATGATGCGCGTGTAGCCGCGCTCGTCCATGATGCCGATGTCGCCCGTGCGCATGAAGCCGTCGGCCGTGAAGGCCTTGGCGTTTTCCTCGGGCTGGTTGTAGTAGCCGGTCATCACATTGGGGCCGCGGATGCAGATCTCGCCCGATTCGCCCTGGGGCAGGCTGTTGCCTGCATCGTCCTTGATGGCGATGTCGATGCCCGGCAGCGGCAGGCCGATGCTGCCGCTGAACTC
>NZ_AKJX01000139.1 GCF_000276605.1 Acidovorax sp. CF316
GCCTGCCGCAGCCCCGGCACCGGTCGCCCGCCCGCCTGCAGCCGCGCCGGCCCCGCCATCGGCCGAGAGCGACCCCCTGGGCGATCTGATCGCCCAGCGCGCCAACCGCCCCGGCCCGGCACCGGCCGCCCCCGCGGACCCGGCCCCACCCCCCACCGTGGCCGTGGCCCCGCCCGCGAAAGGCGGCAACCGCGCCACGCCCACGCAGACCGACCGCATCATCATCGTCGCACTCGACCCTGGCCACGGTGGCGAGGACCCCGGTGCCATCGGCCCCGGCGGCACGCGCGAGAAGGATGTGGTGCTGCGCGTGGCCCACCTGCTGCGCGACCGCATCAACGCCACCACGGTGGGCGGCAACCCCATGCGCGCCTTTCTCACGCGCGATGGCGACTTCTTCGTGCCCCTGGGCACGCGTGTGGAAAAGGCCCGCCGCGTGCAGGCCGACCTGTTCGTGAGCATCCACGCCGATGCCTTCACCACGCCGGCAGCGCGCGGCGCCAGCGTGTTCGCGCTGAGCCAGAGCGGCGCATCGAGCACGGCCGCGCGCTGGCTGGCCAACAAGGAGAACCAGGCCGACCTGGTGGGCGGCCTGAACGTGCAGAGCCAGGACCGCCATGTGCAGCGCATGCTGCTGGACATGAGCACCACGGCGCAGATCAACGACAGCCTGAAGCTCGGCAGCGTGCTGCTGGGCGAGATCGGCAACATGGCCAAGCTGCACAAGCCGCGCGTGGAGCAGGCGGGCTTCGCCGTGCTCAAGGCCCCCGACATCCCCAGCGTGCTGGTGGAAACGGCCTTCATCAGCAACCCCGAGGAAGAGGCCAAGCTGCGCAGCAGCGCCTACCAGGTGCAGCTGGCCGACGCGCTGATGCGCGGCATCACGCGCTACTTCGCCAAGAACCCGCCGCTGGCACGCAGCCGCTCGGTGTAGCGGCGTAGGCCGGCACGCCCTTCACGGGGGTGTGGCTTGCTTCATTCGGCCTTCACGGGCACAGTGGGACCCAACGATCCACGACCCCGGTGAAGGAGAAGAACCATGGCACTGCCCCACGCACAATCCGGAGAAGTGGCCAGCGTGCGCCCCCTGGGCGCGCAACTGGCCGGCGCCACTACCTCGGCCATCCTCAAGGCCGGCCAGCTGGAGGTGATGCGCGTGGTGCTGCCCGCAGGCAAGGCCATGCGCGAGCACCAGACCCAGGGCGAGGCCACCGTGCAGTGCCTGGAAGGCGCGGTGGAGTTCCATGCCGGCGAGTCGGTGCAGCTCATGCAGCCCGGTGACTTCGTGCACCTGGCGCCGCGCTCGCCGCATGCGCTCAAGGCCGTCAAGGATTCGTCGGTGCTGCTGACGATCTGCCTGGTGCCTGGCTGAACTCAGGCCAAACGGAAAACGCTGACGATTTCGGCCAGGCGCGCGGCCTGGTGCTTGAGGCTGTCGGCCGCGGCGGCGCTCTGCTCCACCAGCGCGGCGTTCTGCTGCGTGACCTGGTCGAGCTGGGTCACGGCCTCGCCGACCTGGCCGATGCCGATGGTCTGCTCGCCCGTGGCGCTGGAGATCTCGGCGATCAGGTCGCTCACGCGCTGCACCTGGGCCACGATGTCTTCCATGCTGCTGCCGGCATCGGCCACCAGCCGGGTACCGTTGTCCACGCGCTCGGCGCTGGCGCCGATCAGCGACTTGATCTCCTTGGCGGCTTCGGCGCTGCGCCCGGCCAGGCTGCGCACCTCGCTGGCCACCACGGCAAAGCCCCGGCCCTGTTCGCCCGCGCGGGCCGCTTCCACCGCAGCGTTCAAGGCCAGGATGTTGGTCTGGAAGGCGATGCCGTCGATCACGCTGATGATGTCGGTGATCTTTTTCGACGACACCGAGATGTCCTGCATGGTGGCCACGACCTGGCCCACCACCTCGCCGCCCTTGACCGCCGCCTGCGATGCGGTGCCGGCCAGCGTGGCCGCCTTGCGCGCGGTGTCGGCATTGTTCTTCACGGTGCTGGTGATCTCTTCCATCGAGGCCGCCGTTTCCTCCAGGTTGCTGGCCTGCTCTTCGGTGCGCTGGCTCAGGTCGGCGTTGCCCATGGCGATCTCGCTGGAGCCGGTGGCAATGGAGTCGCTGCTCTGGCGCACGGCGCCCACGATGCGCACCAGCGAGGTCTGCATGTGCTGCATGGCCTGCATCATCTCGGCCACCTCGCCGCGCCCCTGCACGGCGATGGGCTGCGACAGGTCGCCCTCGCCGATGTTGCGCGCCACCACGGCCACGCCGTGGAGCGAGGCACGGATGCGCTGCACCACCACCCAGGACAGCAGCATCAGCAGCGCCAGGCCCACCACGCCGGCCACCAGCACCGTGGTGCGGTAGGAGCGGATCAGGCCCGACGCCTCGGCGGCCTGGTCGGCCGAGCGCTGGACCTGGTAGGCCACCATCTTGTCGGCCACCGCGTTGTACTGGTTGACCACGGGGACGAAGGTGGACATGGCAAACGACTTGGCGGCCGCCATGTCGCCCGCCTTCTTGAGGGCCAGGGCCTTGTCGCGGGTTTCCAGGTAGGGCTTGCGCACCGTGGCCAGCTCTTCCTGGATGCGCAGCCCTTCGGGGCTGGTCTCGAGCTCGGTGTAGCGCTTTTGCACCTGCGAGGTGTCGGCCGTGGTCGCCGCGATCAGGTCCTTGAAGAAGTTCTGCAGGTCGTCGCCGTCGGACTGCACGACCGAGAACACGCGCGTGGAATTGACCGCGATGTTGCTGCGCCAGCGCAGCGCCAGCTGCAGGCGTTCCACCTGCTCGCTGGCCAGGTGGTCCACCGTGGCACCCAGGTGCTGCACGCGCACCAGGCTGAGCGCCAGCACGACGACGAGCACGGCTGCCGCCAGGGCCACGACCAAGCTGATCTGCTGGGCCACGGTGAGCTGGCCTCCCCCGTTGCCGTTGCTGCGGGGTGATGGAAGTGCGGGGTTGCCCATGGTGGTTGTCTCCTTGCTTGTTATGGCCGCATCGCGGCAGCAGCGCTGCAGGTGCTCGAATGAACGCAGCATAACGCTCCTGTGGCACCGCCTGGCCCTCGAAACGCGCCCGGCGTTCCCCTTGCGCAACGATTTACGGGGGACATGCCGCCCGGACAGGGTCCTACAGCCGCTGCCCCCGGGTACCTACACCGCAAAAACACCTGGCGCATGACAGTAGAGGCACAGGTCGAACACCGAACGCCCACGGGCTTTGGGACTTCCAGGCCTGACTCCACCCACTGCAAAGGAATCCTGCCATGACCACCACCCTTCGAACCCTTCTCGTCGCCGCATCCGCCACCGCCGCCCTGGCCATGGGCGGTTGCGCCTCCAACCCCACCAATGCACAGGTCGGTACCGGTGTCGGCGCCGTGGTCGGCGGTGCCGCCGGCAATGCCATCTTCGGCGGCCCCGTGGGCACCATCGGCGGCGCAGCCGCCGGTGCCCTGGTGGGCCACGAAATCGGCGAAGACCGCGACCAGCGCCGCTATCGCCGTTAAGCCGCCGTCCTCGCCGCCCCACCGCGGCCATGAAAAAAGCGCCGCCATCTCACAATGGCCGGCGCTTTTTCGTTGGGGCGACCGTTATCAGTGGTTCATTGCGCTACGCGCCAACCGCGGGCATGAAACTGGCGCGGCCCAAGCCAGTGCCCCCGCGCAAGGGCCGCCCCGCCGCGCTGGGGGCGTCCCCCTCCCGACTCGCGCAGCGAGTCGGGAGGGGGGTGAAGGCGCGAAGCGACTCAGGGGGTGTTTTACTTCAGGCCAGGGCCTTGGCCTTGCGCCCGGCCCGCCAGGCGCCAAAGATGGCGATCAGCCCGGGGATGAAAATCATGGCCCAGATGATCTTGTCCAGGTTTTCCTTGACCCAGGCGAAGTTGCCGAAGAAATAACCCGCCGTGGCAATGCCCAGCACCCACAGCAGGGCACCGCCCACATTGAACGCGGTGAACTTGCTGCGCGACATTTCGGCCACGCCGGCCACGAAGGGCGCAAAGGTGCGGATGAAGGGCATGAAGCGCGCGATCACGATGGTGACGCCGCCATAGCGCTCGTAGAACTCATGGGCCTGGTTGAAGGCGCGGCGGTTGAACCAGCGCGAGTCCTCCCACTGGAAGACCTTGGGCCCGAAGTAGCGCCCGATCGAGTAGTTGCACTGGTCCCCGAGGATGGCCGCCACGATCAGCACCACGCAGGCCAGCGGGAAGTTCATGAGCCCCGCGCCGCACAGCGCGCCCACGATGAACAGCAGCGAATCGCCGGGCAGGAAGGGCATGACCACCACGCCCGTCTCCACGAAAACGATGATGAACAGCAGCGCATAGACCCAGGGCCCGTAGTTCTGCACGAACATCTCGAGGTATTTGTCCACGTGCAGGATGAAGTCGATCAGGAAGGTGATGAGTTCCATGGGGTCCGGGTCTGGTGAAGGCAGCGCGCATTATCCCCACCGGCCTCCTGCCCCTGCCGGCAAGTCCCCACGGCAACCCGACCTAAAATCCCTCGGGTGACCTCCACCGCCCTCCCCTCCTCTGCTGCCGACATCCCCACTGCACGCCGTCCCATCCGCGACCTGCCCGACGAGCTGATCAGCCAGATCGCGGCCGGCGAGGTGGTCGAGCGCCCCGCCTCCGTGGTGCGCGAACTGGTGGACAACGCCCTGGACGCGGGGGCCACCCAGATCATCGTGCGCCTGTCGGCTGGCGGCGTGCGCCTGATCACGGTGGAGGACGATGGCGGCGGCATCCCGCAGGACGAGCTGCCGGTGGCCCTGCGCCGCCATGCCACGAGCAAGATCACCAACCTCACCGACCTGGAGACCGTGGCCACCATGGGCTTTCGCGGCGAGGCCCTGGCCGCCGTGGCCTCGGTGTCCGAGATGTCGCTGCTGTCGCGCCCGGCCAGCCAGGCCACGGCCTTTCTGCTGGATGCGCGCAGCGGCGAGCTGCGCCCCGCCGCGCGCGCCACGGGCACCACGGTGGAGGTCAAGGAGCTGTTCTTTTCCACCCCGGCCCGGCGCAAGTTCCTGAAGACCGATTCCACGGAGCTCGCGCACTGCATCGAGTCCGTGCGCCGCCATGCGCTGGCACGGCCCGACGTGGGCTTTGCCATCTGGCACGAGGGCAAGCTGGTCGAGCAGTGGCGGGCCACCTTCGTACCGGGCCAGGGCGATGCGCAGGATGCGCTGGCCCGGCGCCTGTCCGACGTGCTGGACGAAGACTTCGTGACCCAGTCGGTGGCCGTGCAGCACCGCTCGGGTGCCGTCACCGTGACCGGGCGCGCCGGCCTGCCCGATGCGGCACGCTCGCGCGCCGACCACCAGTACTGCTATGTGAACGGCCGTTTCGTGCGCGACAAGGTGCTCACGCATGCCGCGCGCAGCGCCTATGAAGACGTGCTGCACGGCCACAAGCAGCCGGTGTATGCGCTGTACGTCGAGATCGACCCGGCCCGCGTGGACGTGAACGTGCACCCGACCAAGATCGAGGTGCGCTTTCGCGACAGCCGCGAGGTGCACCAGGCCGTGCGCCATGCCGTGGAGAATGCCCTCGCCGCCCCGCGCGCTGCCGCACTGGCTGCTGCAGCCCTGGCCGCCGATACGGCACTCGCAGCCACCGAACAGGCCCCCTTCACCCTGGCCAAGACACCGCTGCCCGACTGGCGCGCCCAGTCCGCCATGCGCTTCGACGAGCCGGTGGTGGGCCACCGCGTGACGGACCTGCAGGCACTGTGGGGCACGCCGTCCGCCACCACTACCCCGGCCCCGGGCACCGGCTTCGCCGGCAATGCGGCCGCGCAGGCCGATGCCGCGGTCACCGAGCGCCCGGCATTCCCTGCTGGCAGCAGCCTTGCCGCAACGGCCCCCCCCGCGATGCCATGGCCCCAGCAGCGCGCGGCGGGCGATGCGCCCCTGCCCGTGGGCCGCGATGGCCAGGAGTCCGCCTGGCCCCTGGGCCGGGCCGTGGCGCAGTTGCACGGCGTGTACATCCTGGCTGAGAACGCCCAGGGCATGGTCATCGTGGACATGCACGCCGCGCACGAGCGCATCGTCTACGAGCGCCTGAAATCCCAGGTGGACAGCGGGGCGCGCATCGCCAGCCAGCCGCTGCTGATCCCTGCCACCTTTGCGGCCACGCCCGAAGAGGTGGCCACGGCCGAGGCCTCGGTCGACGTGCTGGCCATGCTGGGCCTGGAGGTCGTGCCCTTCTCGCCCAAGACCCTGGCCGTGCGCGCCGTGCCCACCACGCTGGCCCAGGGCGACCCCGTGGAACTGGCGCGCAGCGTGCTGGCCGAGCTGGCAGCGCACGACGCCACCACCGTGGTGCAGCGCGCACGCAACGAGATCCTGGGCACCATGGCATGCCATGGCGCGGTGCGCGCCAACCGCCGGCTCACCCTCGACGAGATGAACGCCCTGCTGCGCCAGATGGAGACCACCGACCGATCCGACCAGTGCAACCACGGCCGCCCCACCTGGCGCCAGCTGACCATGCGCGAGCTGGACGCGCTGTTCCTGCGCGGGCGTTAGTGTTCGTTAGTTAGTGACTGCACAGACAGAGATAGCCAACGGAGCAGCCCGCACCGGCGTGCTCCGCAGCCAAGCACCACCATGCACAGCCACCCACGACGACCGGGCCCGGCCCGAACCCTCCCCCGGCAAGCCCGCTGGTGGAGCACCGCTGCCGCCGCCCTGGCCATCGCACTGCCGGCAGAGGCAGGCCGCCCGCTGAGCGTGGACGATGCCGGGGTGGCCGAGCCCACCGGGGGCCAGCTGGAAACCTGGTGGGAAGGTGCCCGGGGCGCCAAGGGCACCGCCTACCTGGCCCCAGCCTATTCCCCCTGGCAGGGGGTCGAACTGGGCGGCGTGCTGGCCCGCGACCTGGGCGGCCACGCCACCCTGCAGGGCCTGCAGGCCAAATGGCTGTGGAGCCCGTCGCAGGAGCAGGGCTGCAACGCCGCCAGCAGCATCGGCGCAGTGCGCACCCGCCACGCCCCCGGCCGCACCACCCTGGGGCTGAACCTCATCGGCACCTGCGCCACCCCCTGGGGTGCCCTGCACGCCAATCTGGGCGCACTGCGCATGCCCGAGCGGCACTGGGCCCCCGCCTGGGGTTTTGCCGTGGAACGCGCACTCGGCCCCGTCACCGTGCACGCCGAGGCCTTCGGCCAGCGCGGCAGCGCGCCCACCTTCCAGACCGGGGCCCGGTGGGAATGGGCGCCCCAGTGGCAGCTCGACGGCAGCATCGGCCGACAGCAGGGTCATACCCTGCTGAGCGCGGGTATCCGGCGCGGCTTCTGAGACCAACCCTGCCGCAATGGGACGGCATTCGAGATCGTAAAAAAGAAATCGGCCCCGAAGGGGCCGACAAAGTGATCGCAAGGGGCAAAACCGGAAAAACCGGCGCTGCCGAAGGCCAGCGCTCCCGCGCAAGGGCCTCCCCGCCGCGCTGGGAGCGTCCCCCCTTGGGGGGATGGCGCGCAGCGCCTCAGGGGGCTCAATTGTCGCGAGCGGCCTTGGCCTGGTCGGGGAAGTCGCTGAACAGGCCATCCACACCCAGGTTGAAGAACAGCTTGTACTCGGCCTTGGGGTCGCCCTTGAAGTCCGAGGCCAGCTGCTTGGGTTCGCTGCGGAAGGTGTAGGGGTGCACGAACAGGCCTTCGGCGTGGGCGTTCTTCACCACGTCGGTCGGGGGCAGCATCACGCGATCGCGGTTGTCGATGATGCCGTCGCCGTTCAGGTCGTCGGGCTTGCCGTCGTTGTTGGCGTCCACCTGCTTCGATGGGATCAGGTACGGCTTCCAGGGGCCAATGCCATCGGCGTAGGTCTTGACTTCCTTCAGGCCGGCCGGGGTCAGCAGGCTGGCGAAGGTGCGGGCATCGCCGGCCACGGCAAAGTCGTAGGGCTTGTCGTAGGGGGCGACCAGCGACATGCTGCCATCGGCCTTCACGTCATCGGCGTCCACCAGCTGCACCAGGCGCACCTGGGTCTTGCTGCGCAGGTACTTGAGGTTGGCGACCTCGAAGGACTGGATGATGACGGGCGAGTTCTTGGCCGTGTAGCCGTTCTTGGCCAGGATGGCCAGCAGGCGGTCTTCGAGCGCCAGGTTCAGGCCCACGTGGAAGGTCGGGTGCTTGGTCTCGGTGTACACGCCCACGGTGCGGTTGGCCTTGGCACCTTCGGTCTTGGCCAGCTCGATGATTTCCTCGTAGGTGGGGATCAGGAACTTGCCGTTGTTGGACTGGTCGCGGTCGGCCATGGGCTGCACGGCGCGCAGGGTCTTGATCTCGGCCAGGGTGAAGTCGCTCGCGAACCAGCCTTGCTCCTTGACGCCGTCGACGGTCTTCTCGGTCTTGCGGCTGGCGAACTCGGGGCGCTGCGACACGTCGGTGGTGGCCGTGATGTTGGGCTCATGGCGCGCGATCAGCACGCCGTCCTTGGTGGCCACGAGATCGGGCTCGATGAAGTCGGCACCCAGTTCGATGGCGCGGCGGTAGCTCTCCAGCGTGTGCTCGGGCAGGTAGCCGCTGGCACCGCGGTGGCCCACGACCAGGGGGGTGGCGCCATTGAGCGTGGGGTACTTGGAATCGTTGTCGCCACCGCAGGCCGTGAGGGCCAGGGCTGCGATCAGCGCCAGGGGAGCGGTCTTCAAACCGTTGTTGTGCATCGTCTTCTCCTCATTCATGGATTGGAATCGCCGAACTGTGGGGTCGGCGTGTGACATCTGCATGACGCACTGCATTACGGGGGGTGGCACCTGCAACACACAACACCATTGCCTCAAATTGGTGCAATCAAAGCGTCATAATCCCCAAAACAGTGCATCCAAATGCATGATGTCATGTTTTTTTGACATGACCAAGCTGTCCGGGCCTTTGCCGGGCTTCTCCCACCCTCTCTTTCTAGAAAGACATCTCTCTGACATGAAGCACGAGTCCGCAGGCAGTTTCCTGGCGCAGGTGGCGCAGCGCAACCCCCACCAACCCGAGTTCTTGCAAGCCGTTACAGAAGTCACGGAAAGTCTCTGGCCTTTCATCACCCAGCACCCACGCTACGCTGAACACGGCCTGCTGGAGCGCCTGGTGGAGCCCGAGCGCGTGGTGATGTTCCGCGTCTCCTGGGTGGACGACCACGGCACGGTGCAGGTCAACCGCGGCTACCGCATCCAGCACAGCATGGCCATCGGCCCGTACAAGGGCGGCCTGCGCTTTCACCCCTCGGTGAACCTGTCGGTGCTCAAGTTCCTGGCGTTCGAGCAGACCTTCAAGAACGCCCTGACCACCCTGCCTATGGGCGGCGGCAAGGGCGGATCCGACTTCGATCCCAAGGGCAAGAGCCCCGGGGAGGTGATGCGTTTTTGCCAGGCCTTCGTGTCCGAGCTGTTCCGCCATGTGGGCGCGGACACGGACGTGCCGGCCGGCGACATCGGCGTGGGCGGGCGTGAGGTGGGCTTCATGGCCGGCATGATGAAAAAGCTCAGCAACCGGGCCGACTGCGTGTTCACGGGCAAGGGCCTGTCGTTCGGCGGCTCGCTGGTCCGGCCCGAGGCCACGGGCTACGGCACGGTCTACTTCGCGGCCGAGATGCTCAAGCAGAAGGGCCGCAGCTTCGACGGCCTGCGCGTCTCGGTGTCCGGCTCGGGCAACGTGGCGCAGTACGCGGTGGAAAAGGCGCTGGAGCTCGGTGCCAAGGTGGTCACGGTGTCCGATTCCAGCGGCACCATCATCGACGAGGAGGGCTTCACCACGGAAAAGCTGGCCATCCTGATGGACGTGAAGAACCACCACTATGGCCGTGTGGCCGACTACGCGGCCCGCACGGGTGCGAAGTTCGAGGCCGGCGTGCGCCCCTGGCATGTGCCGGTGGACGTGGCCCTGCCCTGCGCCACCCAGAACGAGCTGGACGCAGACGACGCGGCCGTGCTGATCCGCAACGGCGTGGTCTGCGTGGCCGAAGGTGCCAACATGCCCTCGACCATCGAGGCCGCCAAGGCCTTTGAGGCGGCGGGCGTACTGTACGCCCCTGGCAAGGCCAGCAACGCGGGCGGCGTGGCCACCTCGGGCCTGGAGATGAGCCAGAACGCGGCCCGCCTGTCCTGGCCCCGCGAGGAAGTGGACGCCCGCCTGCTGCAGATCATGCAGGGCATCCATGCCGCCTGCCTGCGCTACGGCAAGCGTGCCGATGGCAGCGTGAGCTATGTGGACGGCGCCAACGTGGCGGGCTTCGTGAAGGTCGCCGACGCCATGCTGGCACAGGGCGTGGTGTAAACCGCAACAGCGTCCAAAATCCCGTCAAAAGCGGTAAATAGGTAACAAAAGGGAGGCTTGGCCTCCCTTTTGCGTAACAGGCACGATGCATGCAATGGAAAACAGAACTTTCTGGTCCGCACACGAGTCAGTCCCACCCATGAAACGCACCGCCCTCCTGCTCTCCCTGGTGCTGGCCCTGGCGGTCAGCGCAGGTTGTTCCACCCTGGATGCCAAGCAGCGCGAATGGATCTTCCAGCCCAGCAACCGCAGCTGGGGCGGCACGGGGGTGACCGAGGGCATGCAGGACGTGTGGATCGACTTCGCATCGCGCGCCACGGACAAGGCCGAGCGCCTGCACGGGCTGTGGATGCCGGCGGAGCGGGCCGACGCCCCGGTGCTGCTGTACCTGCACGGTGCGCGCTGGAACGTGGCGGGCTCGTCGCCCCGCATCCGGCGCATGCACGCGCTCGGGTTTTCGGTGCTGGCCATCGACTACCGAGGCTTCGGCCAGAGCAGCGCCGGGCTGCCTTCGGAGGCCATGGCCGCCGAGGACGCGCGCGCCGCCTGGGACTGGCTCGCCGAGCGCCACCCCCAGGCGCCGCGCTACCTCTTCGGCCACTCGCTGGGCGGCGCCATCGCCATCGACCTGGCGCGCGAGGTCAAGGACGAGAAGGGCGTGATGGTGGAAGGCACTTTCACCAGCATCGCCGAGGTGCTCAGCACCTTCAAGTGGGGCTGGCTGCCGGTGTCGGCCCTGATCACCCAGCGCTTCGAATCGGTGCGCAAGGTCTCGGAGATCGGCTCGCCCCTGCTGGTGGTGCATGGCAGCAAGGACAGCCTGATCGCCCCGGCGCTCGGGCGCAAGCTCTACGAGGCGGCCCAGGAGCCCAAGCGCTTCGTGCTGGTGGAGGGTGGCTCGCACCACAACACCAACGACGTAGGCATGGACCTCTACCGCGAGGCCCTGGTCTCGCTGTTCCGGCTCTCGCCCCCCGGCTACGAGGGCGATCCCGCGCCCATCGTGGGCCTCAACGCCGAACGGCCTGCGCCAGCGCCGACCACGCCTTGAGCGTGAGCGCATGCGTGGCGGCCGCACTGGCCACGGGGTGCGAGGAGAGCTTGACGACCACCATCTCGGCCGCCGGGTTCACATGCACCATCTGCCCATGGATGCCTGAAGCCTCGTAGGCACCGTCGGCGTTGTGCAGCACCCACCACTGGTTGCGGTAGCTGTAGCCGGGCCGCGCGGTCTGGATGCCGCGGAACTGGAACTTGCTGCGGTCGCCGCCCTTGGCCGTGTCGTCGATCACGGCCTTGTCGAAGATCTTCTGGCCGTTGAAGGTTCCGCCCTGGCGCAGCATTTCGCCAAAGCGCGCCAGGTCGCGGGCCGTGGCGTTCAGGCCCGCGCCCTGCAGCGGCGTGCCCACGCTGTCCACCATCACGTGGGCATCCTCCTCCATGCCCAGCTTCTGCCAGATGTTCTCGCCCATGAGCTCGGCCCAGTGCCTGCCCGTGGCGCGCGAGACGATCCAGCCCAGCACCTCGGAATGCACGGTGCGGTAGACAAAACCCTCGCCGTGCTCGCCTTCCTTCTTGAGGGTCTTGAGAAAGTCGTAGATGTTGGTCGCGCCCTGGTAGCCCGGCGGGCGCGGTAGCATGCCGGCCGACCAGCTGTAGCCGAAGATCTCGGTCGTGGGATCGGTGTAGACCTCCCGAAAGCGCACGCCCCCGGTCATGTCCATGACCTCGCGCACCTTCATCTCGCCCCAGGCCGAATCGGCCAGTTCGGGCACGTATTTCGTGACCAGTGCCTCGGGATCGATCTTGCCCTCGTGCGCCAGCTGGGCCGCCATCAGCCCGGTGAAGGACTTGGTGACCGAGAACAGCAGGTGCGGCGTCCAGGGCTTCATCTGGTTGTCGTAGCGCTCGTAGACCACCTTGCCCTTGTGCAGCACGACGATGGCATCCGTGTAGGTGCGCGTGAGCCACTGGTCCACGGTGATGGGCTGGCCCTTGTCGTCGTCGAACGAGAACGCACCCAGCGGGCGCGGATCGGCCGGCAGGGCCGATGCCGGGGCCGCGCCGCGGCGGATGTTGCGCGTGGGTTGCAGCTCGCGCAGGTGCTGCAGGGCCCAGCGCATCTGCGGGTACTTGTAGGAGTTGCTCAGGTCCACCCGTTGCGCGCCTTCGGGCGGGAAAGTGCCCATGTAGCCGAGCTTGTCGAGCGAGACCGATTCGGGCGCGGGCAGGGCCGGCGCCGCGGCGGGTGCCTGCGCGTGGGCGGCCGCCAGGGCCGTGCCCAGCAACAGCCCCAGCGCCGCACGGGCCAGGGTGGTCAGGGGGTTGCGAAATGGGGAAGGGTTCGTGGGGTGATGGCTGCCGCGCATGCGCTTGTCTCCTGTTGTTGTGGTCGGGGTGGCACCGCGCCCGGCGTCCAGTGCCGCGGTCACTGTAGGGCGCGCACTGGCCTGCCAATGTCGTGCAAGCGACGCGAAAGCCCCGTCTGCGGGTTTGTCCCGACCCATCTGGTACGCTCAGACAGATATGTCTGCCCCCTCCGCCATCGCCGGCCATCCGTCCGCGCCCGCTGCCATTTCCCCGGCGCTGGCCATCCTGATCCTGGCCCTGCTGCTGAGCATCCAGCCCGTCACCACCGACCTGTACCTGCCCGCGCTGCCGGCACTCACGCGCAGCCTCGGCTCGTCCGTGTCCGTGGCCCAGCTCACGCTCAGCGGCCTGCTGCTGGCCTTCGGCTCCTCGCAGCTGGTCTGGGGCCCGCTGTCGGACCGCTTCGGCCGCCGGCCCATCCTGCTGGTGGGCCTGTCCATCTACACCGTGGCCTCCATCGGCAGCGTGCTGGCGTCCAACATGTCGCTGCTGATCCTGTGGCGCATCGCCCAGGGGGCGGCCATGGGCTCGGTGGTGATGTGCGCACGTGCCATCGTGCGCGACCTGTACACCCCGCTGGAGGGCGCGCGCGCCATGTCCAAGGCGCTCACCGGCCTGGGCTTCGTGGCCTGCATCTGCGCGCCGCTGGGCGGCCTGCTGGCCGAGTGGCTGGGCTGGCGCGCCTCGCTCTCGGCCCTCACGGTGTATGCCGTGGCCACGCTGGCCCTGGTGGCCCTGCGCCTGCCCGAAACCCTGGTGCACCGCAACCCGCGCGCGCTGCAGCCCGCCACCCTGGTGGCCACCTGGCTGCACGTGCTGCGCACCCCGACCTTCTGGGCCTTCTCGCTGCAGACCACGGCCACCTATGGCGGGCTGTTCACCTTTCTCGCGTCTTCGTCCTTCGTCTTCATCGACGTGCTGGGCCTGTCGCGCACGCAGTACGGCGGTGCCATGGCGTCGGCCTGCGTGGCCTATTTCGCTGGCACCTTCCTGTGCCGCAGGCTGCTGGCCCGCTTCGGCCTCAAGCGCTCGGTGGCCATCGCAGGCGGCCTGAGCCTGGCGGGGGGCACGCTGATGGCGTTGGTCGCCTTCCTGGGCTGGCACCACCCGGTGGCCCTGCTGCTGCCGTTCTCGCTGTTCATGCTGGCCCATGGCATCCACCAGCCCTGCGGGCAAAGTGGTGCCGTGGGGCCGTTCCCGCAGGCCGCCGGCGTGGCCTCGGCGCTCAATGGCTTCATGATGATGCTGGCGGCCTTCGGCATCGGCGCCTGGCTGGGCCTGCGCCTGGATGGCACGGTGTGGCCGCTGGTCAACGGCATCTGGTTCTGGTCGGTGGTGCTGGCCGTGCTCTCGTGGACACTGGTGCAGAAATTCGGAGACCCGGGTGAGCGCGCCTGAGCACCTTCCAGCCGTCGCGCTGGCCGGCCCCACCGCCTCGGGCAAGACCGCAGGCGCCCTGGCGCTGGCGGCCGTGCTGGCACCGCGCATGCCGGTGGAGATCATCAGCGTGGACTCGGCCCTGGTCTACCGCGGCATGGACATCGGCACCGCCAAGCCCACGGCGGACGAGCTGGCCGCCGTGCCGCACCACCTGATCGACATCCGCGATCCGCTGCAGGCCTACAGCGCGGCCGAGTTCGTGCAGGACGCCACCCGGCTCATCGCCGAGGTCCGCGCGCGCGGCGCCCTGCCGCTGCTGGTGGGCGGCACCATGCTGTACTTCAAGGCGCTGTTCGACGGCATCGACGACATGCCCGCCGCCGACCCCGGCGTGCGTGAACGCATCGAAGCCCAGGCCGCCGAGCAGGGCTGGCCCGCGCTGCATGCCGAGCTGGCGCGCGTGGACCCGGTCACCGCGGCGCGGCTGGCGCCGGCCGACAGCCAGCGCATCCAGCGCGCGCTGGAGGTGTGGCATGTCTCGGGCCGGCCGCTGTCGAGCTTCCACCTGGCCAAGGACCGGGCACCCAGCCCCCTGGCGGCCAGCACCGCCCTGTTCAGCCTGGAGCCCGGGGACCGCGCGTGGTTGCATGCGCGCATCGCCCTGCGCTTCGATGCCATGCTCGCGGCCGGTTTTCTGGACGAGGTGAAGGCCTTGCACGCGCGCGGCGACCTGCACCCGGACCTGCCCTCCATGCGCTGCGTGGGCTACCGCCAGGCCTGGGAAAGCCTGTACGGCCACTTCCCCCTGGACAGCCTGCGCGAGCGCGGCATCGCCGCCACGCGCCAGTTGGCCAAGCGCCAGATCACCTGGCTGCGCAGCATGCCCGCGCGCCATGCCATCGCCTGCGACCAGCCCGATGCCACGGCGGCGCTGGTGCAGGCCGTGCTGGCGCGGCTGGATACTGCCGCGCCATGATGACGGCCACGCTCACCGTCAGCGGCCTGGGCAAGCACTATGGCGAGGCCACGGTGTTCGCCGGTGTCGACTTTGCCGTGCAGCCCGGCGAGTTCGTGGCCATCGTGGGGGACTCGGGGGTGGGCAAGTCCACCTTGCTCAACTGCCTGGCGGGCCTGGATACCTGGGACACTGGGCGCATCACGCACGGCAGCACCGAGCTGGGCGCGCTCGACGACACGGCGCGCGCGCTGTGGCGGCGTGCGCAGGTGGGCTTCGTGTTCCAGGCCTTCCACGTGCTGCCGCACCTGGACGTGGCGCAGAACGTGGCCCTGCCGCTGATGCTGCTGGGCCAGAACGAACCCGCGCGCGTGCAGCAGATGCTCACGGCCGTGGGCCTGGCGGACCTGGGCGCGCGCCTGCCCCAGCAGCTCAGCGGTGGCCAGCTGCAGCGCGTGGCCATCGCCCGCGCCCTGGTGCACCGCCCCGCCCTGCTGCTGGCCGACGAACCCACGGGCAACCTCGACCCCACCACCGCCGCGCGGGTGATGGACCTGCTGCTCGCGCAGACACGCGAACACGGCGCTTCGCTGGTGCTGGTCACGCACTCGGACGCTGCGGCCGCACGCGCCGACCGGGTGCTGCGGCTGACCAGCGGCGGCATCGGCGCGGGCTGACACCGCAGCCACAACCTGCCATGCTTGCCCTGCTGCGCACCTTCTCCTGGCAGGACCTGCGCCACCACCCCTGGCGCAGCCTGGCGGCCGTGGTCGCCGTGATGCTGGGGGTGGCGCTGGCCTTTGCGGTGCATGTGATCAATGCCTCGGCACTCGACGAGTTCTCGCAGGCGGTGCGCGCCGTCAACGGCCAGCCCGACCTGGAGCTGCGCGCCATGCAGGGCCATCTGGACGAAGCCTGGTACGAGCGCATGGCCACGCACCCGCAGGTGGCACGGGCCAGCCCGGTGCTGGAGCTGTCGGCCGTGGCGGCGCCCGCCGGGGCCTCGGGGGCCCAGGCCGCGCGTGTGCCGCTGCGCGTGCTGGGGGCCGATGCCCTGCTGTTGCCCGGCATGGCCCCGGCCCTCATGCCGCGCCCCTGGGCCCGGGCGGACCGCCTTGCACTGTTTGCGCCGGACACTGTGTTCCTCAACCCCTCGGCGCTGCAGGCGCTGGGCCTGTCCACCGCACCGTCCGGCGCGGCCGGCCCCCCCCTGCCGCAGATCACGCTGCACACCGGCCAGCAGCGCCTGGCCGTGCGCGTGGCGGGCACCGTGGGCGCGGGCGGTGCGCCGCTGGCGGTGATGGACATCGGTGCCGCGCAGGACCTGTTCGGCCGCGGCGGCCAGTTGAGCCGCATCGATCTGCAGCTGCAGGCCGGTACCGACCGCACGGCCTTCGCGCAGGGGCTGCGCGCCCTGCCCGGCTGGCCGGCCCAGGCCCTGCTGGCCGAGCCCGGCGACGCGGCGCAGCGCATCAGCAACCTGTCGCGCGCCTACCGCGTCAACCTCACGGTGCTGGCGCTGGTGGCGCTGTTCACAGGGGCCTTCCTGGTGTTTTCGGTGCTGGCGCTCAGCGTGGCCCAGCGCGGGCCGCAGTTCGCGTTGCTGGCCGTGCTCGGTGCCACGCCGCGCCAGCGCCTGGCCCTGGTACTGGCCGAATCGGCGGCGCTGGGCGTGCTGGGCAGCGTGGCAGGCATCGCGCTGGGCACGGGCCTGGCTGCGGCGGCACTGCGCCTGCTGGGCGGCGACCTGGGTGGCGGTTACTTCGCGGGCGTGCAGCCGGCGTTGCAGTGGAGCGCGCCGGCCGCAGCCATCTACGGCGCGCTGGGCATTGCCGCCGCATTGG
Organism: Acidovorax sp. CF316; assembly: GCF_000276605.1. GTDB lineage: Bacteria > Pseudomonadota > Gammaproteobacteria > Burkholderiales > Burkholderiaceae_C > Acidovorax. Next base: position 16,812 of record NZ_AKJX01000139.1, read on the forward strand.
CCGGTGGCTGGTGGCCGGCGCGCGCAGCGCAGAGCCTGCCACCCGCGCAAACCCTCAAGGGCCTGGGCGGCGCCAGCGCCCGGGCCGACCGGGGCAGCGTGGGCCTGGCCCTGGTGCTGGCAGGCGTGGCGCTGTCTTTCGCTCCGCCCTGGGGCGGCATTCCGCTGGCGGCCTACGGCGCCATTGCGCTGCTGCTCGTGGGCGGTATCGCCTTGCTGCCCCGCGGCATGGCGGCGCTGCTGGCGCGGCTGCAGCCGCTGGCCGCGAAGCACGCCCTGCCCCTGCTGGCGCTGGAGCGCGCGCGCCGCATGCGCGGCAGCGCCGCGATTGCCGTGGGCGGTGTGGTGGCCAGCCTGAGCCTGGCCGTGGCACTGACGGTGATGGTCTCGAGCTTTCGCGGCTCGGTCGCACAGTGGCTCGACGGGGTGCTGCCCTCGCCGCTGTATGTGCGCTCGGCCCTGGGCGGGGCGGGCAGCGAAGCGGCCCTGCTGCCCGCCGGCTTTGCCGAGGCCGTGGCACAGCTGCCGGGCATGGCGCGCGTGCAGCCGCTGCGCGCCAGCCCCCTGCAGCTCGACCCCTCGCGCCCTGCGCTCATGCTCATCAGCCGCCCGCTGGGTGCCGACCCGGCACGCCAGCTGCCGCTGGTGGGCACGGCCCTGCCGGTGCCTGCGGGCAGCATGGGCATCTACATCAGCGAGGCCGTGGTGGACCTCTATGGCCTGGCTCCGGGCATGCAGTGGGATGGGCTGTCGCGGGCCTTCAGCACCAAGGTGGATGCACCGCGCTTCTTCATCGCCGGGGTCTGGCGCGACTACGCGCGCCAGTCGGGCGCGGTGGCGCTGGACCGGGCGGACTACCTGCGTCTCACGGGCGATGCGCGCACCAGCGACCTGGCCCTGTGGCCGCGGGAAGGGGCCGACCTGGCGGCCTTGCAGCAAGCCATCCGTGACCTGGCAGCGACCGGTGGCACCGGCACGCTGCCCCTGGAATTCATGTCCGCCAGCGCGATCCGCGAGCGCTCGCTGCACATCTTCGACCGCAGCTTTGCCGTCACCTACTGGCTGCAGGCCGTGGCCATCGGCATCGGCCTGTTCGGCGTGGCCGCGAGCTTCAGCACCCAGGTGCTGGCGCGGCGCAAGGAGTTCGGGCTGCTGGCACACCTGGGCCTCACGCGCCGCCAGATCCTGGCCGTGGTGGCCGCCGAGGGCGCGGCCTGGACCGGGGTGGGCGCGGTCGCGGGCCTGCTGCTGGGCCTGGCCGTGTCGGTGGTGCTGGTGCAAGTGGTGAACCCGCAGAGCTTTCACTGGACCATGGACCTGCGCATCCCGCCCTGGCGGCTGGCGGCGCTGTGCGCGGCCGTAGTGGTCTCGGGCACGGTGACGGCCTGGCTCGCCGGGCGGGCCGCTGCCGGGCGCGATGCGGTGATGGCCGTGAAGGAAGACTGGTAAGCCCGGTGGGGCGGCCGCAGGCACTGCGAGACAATCCCTTCATGACCGCTGCCACCAAGACCCTGCCGCCCGTGCATGCCAGCGCCTGGCTGCACAACGCCATCGCCCGCATCGAAGCCGACTACCAGCGCAGTGCCGACACGCACCTGATCCCGCTGCGCCTGCCCGCGTATGGCGCGCACGGCATCGACCTGTACCTCAAGGACGAGTCCACCCATCCGACGGGCAGCCTCAAGCACCGGCTGGCGCGCTCGCTGTTCCTGTATGCGCTGTGCAATGGCTGGATCAGCGAGGGCTCGACCGTGGTCGAATCGTCGAGCGGCTCCACCGCCGTGAGCGAGGCCTATTTCGCACGCCTGCTGGGCCTGCCCTTCGTGGCCGTGATGCCACGCAGCACCTCGCCCGAGAAGATCGCGCAGATCGAGTTCCACGGCGGGCGCTGCCACCTCGTGGACAGCGCAGGCCAGGTGTACGAAGAGGCCCGCGCCATCGCCGAGCAGACGGGCGGCCACTACATGGACCAGTTCACGTATGCCGAGCGCGCCACCGACTGGCGCGGCAACAACAATATCGCCGAGAGCATGTTCATCCAGATGGCGCGCGAGCCCCACCCCGTGCCACGCTGGATCGTGGTGGGGGCGGGCACGGGCGGCACCAGTGCCACCATCGGCCGCTACCTGCGCTACCAGCAGCACACCACCGAGGTCTGCGTGGCCGACCCCGCGGGCTCGGTGTTCAGCGCCTACCACCGCACGGGCGATGCCACGCTGACCGCACCCGGCTCGCGCATCGAGGGCATCGGCCGCCCGCGCGTGGAGCCGAGCTTCATCCGCACCCTGGTGGACCGCATGCAGGAAGTGGCCGACGTGGAGTCGGTGGCCGCCATGCAGGCGCTGTCGCAGCTGCTCGGACGCCGCGTGGGGCCTTCCACTGGTACCAACTTCGTGGCCATGCTCACGCTGGCCAGAGAAATGCGCGAGCGCGGGGAGCAGGGCTCCATCCTCTCGCTGCTGTGCGACGCAGGCGAGCGCTACCTGCCCACGTACTTCGACGCCGATTGGGTGGCCCGGAGTTTCGGCGACTGCACCGAGGCACAGCGCAAGGTACAGGCGCTGATGGACTGAGGCAGGCCGCATGCCGCCGTACCCAATGCTCTTTGGCATACCTCCCGCACCCTCGCGCCGCAAGGCACTCGTATTGGGCCTGGCCGGTGCCCTGGGTAGCGCGTGGAGCGGCCGCACCCAGGCACTGCCTGCCCGCACCCTGGCCTTCCCCCGCGACCACGGCAGCCACCCCGAGCAGCGCACCGAGTGGTGGTACATCACCGGTCATGCGCAGACGGGCGGCCGCGAATGGGGCTTCCAGGTCACGTTCTTCCGCTCGCGCGTGGACGCCGCACAAGGCATCCAGTCGGCCTTTGCCGCAAAGCACCTGTTGTTCGCGCATGCCGCCCTCACCGATCTGAAGGGCCAGCGCCTGCACCACGACCAGCGCATCGCCCGCGCAGGCTTCGGCGTGGCCCAGGCGAGTGAATCCGACACAGCCATCCGACTGCAGGACTGGAGCCTGGTGCGCAGCGACCTGCCGGGTGGCGGGGGCGGCCGCTACACCGCGCGCATAGAGGGCGAGCACTTCGGCCTGCAGTTGCAATTCAACGCCACCCAGCCCGTGCTGCTGCAGGGCCGCGAAGGCCTGTCGCGCAAGGGCCCCGAGAGCACCCAGGCCAGCTACTACTACAGCCAGCCGCAGTTGGCCGTGGGCGGCACCATCGTGCTCGATGGCAAGCGCATGGCCATCGACCCGGGCAGTGGCCGCGCCTGGATGGACCACGAGTGGAGCGAGGCGCTGCTGCACCCCGAGGCGCAGGGGTGGGACTGGATCGGGATGAACCTGCTGGATGGCAGTGCGCTCACAGCGTTCCGGTTGCGGCGCGCGGATGGGTCTGCGCTGTGGGCCGGTGGGTCGTTCCGCGCTCCTGGGCAGGCGCCCCGCGTGTTCGATGCGGCCGAGGTGGTGTTCTCGGCTGAGCGGTGGTGGACGAGTCCTGTGAGCGGGGCGCGGTATCCGGTGCAGTGGCGGGTGCAGACGCCTGTGGGGGTGTTCCTGGTGCGCAGTCTGCTGGACAACCAGGAGCTCGATAGCAGTGCGTCTACGGGGGCTATCTACTGGGAGGGGTTGTCGGAGTTGGTGCGGGAGGGGGTGGTGGTGGGGAAGGGGTATCTGGAGATGACGGGGTATGCGAGGCCTTTGAAGTTGTAGTTGGTGGTTGGTGGTTGGTGGTTGGTGGTTGGTGGTTGGTGGTTGGTGGTTGGTGGTTGGTGGTT
>NZ_AKJX01000140.1 GCF_000276605.1 Acidovorax sp. CF316
ATGCGGCGGCGGCAGCAGCCGCCACAACGGGGGCCGCTCCAGCGCGCGTGGGCGCTTCGCTGATGGGCACGCCCGCTGGCGACAACCGCGGCGCTGGTTGGACAGGCGTCACCAGGTCCTGCATGGGAGCGGGTTGCGCGCGCGCGGGCGGCGCGCTGCGCTGGGGCAGTTCCGGCAACACGGGGGCGCCCGATATCGAGCGCAGCGGCAGGCTCGAGGCGGGTTGCGTCACTTGTTGCAGGCCACGGATAGCGTCGTAGCGGTCCACCATCAGGGCTTCGCTGGTGGCGGCGTCACGCACCACTACGGGGCGCAGGAAGACCATCAGGTTGGTCTTGTTGCGCTGGCGCTTCTCGCTGCGGAACAGGCCGCCCACCACAGGCAGGTCGCCCATCACCGGCACCTTGTCCTCGCCCTGCGAGTAGCTGTCTTCGAGCAGGCCGCCCAGCACGATGATGCTGCCGTCGTCCACCACCACGTTGGACTCGATGGAGCGCTTGCTGGTGGTGGGGCCATTGACGGAACTCAGTGTGTTGGCGTCGATCTTCGAGACTTCCTGGTAGATCGCCATCTTCACGGTGCCGTTCTCGCTGATCTGCGGGCGTACCTTGAGCATCAGGCCCACGTCCTTGCGCTCCACCGTGGTGAAGGGGTTCACCGTGTTGCTGCCGCCCGTGTTGGCGTACGAGCCGGTCGGGAAGGGCACGTTGTTGCCGATCACGATGCGCGCTTCCTCGTTGTCAAGCGTCATCAGGTTGGGGGTGGACAGCACGTTGGCGTCACCGCTGTTCTGCAGGAAGTTGGCCAAGGCGCCCAGGTAGTACTGGCCGTTGATGCGCGGCGCCAGCGCAAGGTTCAGCCCGTTGCTCAGCCCCCCTCCGTTGCCTGAGGGGAGCAGGCCGGTGTAGTTGCCGGCAGCCACGTTGGCGGCAGCGTTCAGGATGTTGATGCCACCACCCTGGGTGGAGTTGGTGCCGATGACACCGACGGTGCCATCCCCCTGCTTGCCCAGCGCACCTTGCCACTGGATGCCGAACTCCGCCAGCTTGCTGGCCGAGACCTCCACGATCAGGCTTTCCACCAGCACCTGGGCGCGGCGGCCGTCGAGCTTGTCGATCACGGCGCGCAGTTGGCGGAACAGCGGTTCGGGCGCGGTGATGATCAGCGAGTTGGTGGTCGGGTCGGCCTGGATCAGCCCGCCGGTCGAGGGCTGGTTGCTGTTGCTGCTGCCCATGCCCGAGCCGCTGCCCATGCCGCCGGAATTGCTGCCCAGCCCGCCGAGGCTGTTGCTGCTGTTGTTGCTGGAACCACCGCTCAGGCCACCGCTGTTGCTGCCACCCGACAGCGAGGGCGACGAGGTGCCGCCGGAAATCGCTGGCGTGCTGGCGCTGGCGCCGCCCGTGGCGTTGCTGCCCATGCTGGCCATGGCTGCGCGCAGGGTGGTGGCGAGCTTGGTGGCATCGGCGTTCTTGAGATAGACCACATGGATGTTTCCCATCGAGGCGCTGCTGCCGGGCACGGGCGGCTGGTCGAGCTTGTCCACCAGGGCGCGCACCATGGCCACGCGTGCCGGGTTGGCGGCACGCAGGATCAGCGAGTTGCTGCGCGGCTCGGCCAGCAGCGTGGTCTTGAAGGAGGTGTCGGCCTGGCCCTGGGCCGCGGCCGGTGCGGCGCCGCTGCCGCCATCGATGAGGCGCGCCACCAGGGGCGCGAGGTCGGCCGCGAGGGCATTGCGCAGCGGGATGATCTCCACGTCGCTGGCGTTGGAGACATCCATCGCCGCGATGATGCGGCCCAGGCGCTGCAGGTTGTCGGCATAGTCGGTGATCACCAGCGAATTGTTGCCGGGGTTCACGTTGATGGTGTTGTTGGGGCTGATCAGCGGGCGCAGCACCGGCACCAGATTGCCGGCGTTCTCATAGTTGAGTTTGAAGATCTGCGTCACGATCTGCCCGCCGCCGGGTGTGCCACGCGCCGAGCCCGACTCGCTAACGCTCACGCTGCCGCCCTGCAGCTTGGCGTCGGCCTCAGGCACCACCTTGTACAGGCCGGCCGATTCGACCACCGTGAAGCCCTGCAGCCGCAAGGCAGCAAGGAACTGCTGGAACGCGGCCGAGGGCAGTACGGCGCGTTCGGTGATCAGCGTGAGCTGGCCCTTCACGCGCGGGTCGACCACCACGTTGCGTCCGGTGATGGTGGCCATGGTGCGGGCCACGGCCTCGATCTCGGCGTTGGCGAAGTTCAGCGTGACGGGCTCGTTGCCGCGCACGCTGCTGGTGCCTGTGCCGACCGCCGTCTGCGCCAGGGCCAGCGGGCTGCTGGTGAGCAGCATGGCGGCCAGGGTGATGGAGCTGACGGCGAATTGCAGATGCGGCGAGGGGGAGGATGCGGAAGTCGTCATAGGGTCAACCCACGTTGATGAGGGAGCGCGCGCCGTTGCGCCGTCCGATGATGTTCAGAAGATTGGTGAGCGCCGCTTCGCGGTCGGGCGCCGCACTGGCCTCGCCCGCAAAACGCAGACGCTGGCCTACCCATTGGCCGGTGCCGCTCAATTGCAGGTGGCCGCCCAGGGTACTCAGGGTCAGGATGGGCACTTCGCCGCCCTGCATGGCCAGGCGGTAGCTGCCCATGGGGCGCAGGGTGGACAGGCGCGAGGACATGTCCAGCGCATCGAGCTGCATCTTGCCGTCCAGCACCATGCGGCCGGCCTGCCAGGCGGCCTGCAGCCCCTGCGTCTGCAGCACCAGCTGGCCTTGCGGCTGCAGCGTGTTCCACGGCGTGCCCAGGCCCGAGAGCAGCGCGGCGGGCCAGCGGCTCTGGCCGTCGCCCACCGTCACGCGCAACTGGGAGAGGCCCAGGGCCAGCCGGGCCTGCAGCGGCTGCACGGTGCAGCAGGGCGCCTGCACCTGGGCGTGCACGCCGCTGAGAGTGGGGCGCAGCGTCCATTGCAGGCGCCCGGGCAGGGCCGTGCGGTCCTGGCTGGCGGTGCCGCCGGTCAGCACCAGCTGGGCCGAGCCGTTCCAGACGGTGCCACGCGCTTCCGACAGCAGCAACTGCCCGCCCGTGGCCCGGGCCAGGCCCTGGGCCAGCCATTGCGCGGGGGCAAAGACCACCAGCGCCGGCAGCAGGCCGGCCAATGCGCCGCCCACGGCCCAGCCCCAGGGCGAGCGCGGTACGGCGCCGGTGGCGCGTGGGGAGAGGCGTGGGTTGCGGGTAGGCGACACGGGGCGTTTCGTGGGGTTCACCGTGCTGGCAGGGCCAGCACCAGCGTGCCATCCCAGCGCGGGGTGGCGGGCGCCGTGCCTGCAGGGGGGGCATCCTGTGCGGGGCTGGCCACCAGGGCCTGCATGGCACCGGGGATGGGGGGCACCAGCGGGCCTGCGGGGGCGGCGCCCGGGGTGGGGGGCAGCATGGCCGGTGGCGCGGCTGTGGCCTGCGGGCCGGGGCGGGCGCTGTTGTTGCCCGTCGCCGATGGGGTGGCAGCGGGCGCGGCGCGGGTCAGGCGTGCCTCGATGGGCACGGCCCGGGCGTTGCTGCGCGCCAGCGCCAGCCACTGCGCAAGCGCGTCGGCAGGGGCGGCCTTGAGTGTCACGGTGGCCCGGTCGCCCGCCACGTTGAGCTGGGCGGCCGTGCCCATGCGCTGCGTCAGGCCGCTGCGCAGGGCGCCGGTGGCGTCGCCCGTGCTGCTCTGCGGAACAGCCTGCAACTGCTGGGCTTCGGCCTGCAGGCTGCGCATGCGCTGCAGCTGCGTGTCCAGTTCGGCATGGCGCTTGGGGGCCGTGCGCAAGGTCTGCAGGGCGGGGGAAATGCCCACCCACCACACCAGGGCCAGGCCCACCAGTGCGGCAGCGCCCAGCACGAAGTTCTGTTCGCGCGGGGCCATGGCCTGCCATTGGGCTTTCAAGGGAGCGAGCTGACTCATGGGGCAGTCTCCGCACGCAGCACCAGGCTGCCATCGTCCAGGCGGCCGGTGTAGCCGGCGGCCCGCAGTCGGGTGGTGAGCACGGGTTCCTCTTGGGGGGTGAGTGGCAGGCCGCGCAGGCGCAGTTCGCCGGTGGTGAATTCCAGGCCGGAAGGAATGCGGCCAGTGGGCAGCGCGCTGCCGGCAGCGGCCATCATGGGTTCCAGGTCGCGCGGCGAGAAGCTGCCCGACGCCTGGCGCAGCAACGCCATCTCGCGCTCCATCTGCTCCAGGGGGGCGATCACGGCCTGCACCTGCGGAAAGGTCTGGGTGAAGGTGCTGCGCAGGCTGGTCTGCTTGGCGGCCAGGGCCTGCCGCTCCTGCCAGGCCCAGACGTTCAGGCCCGCCAGATGCGCCAGCACGAGCACCCCCAGCGCCCAGCGGGCTGCGCGCCACTGGGGGGCGTACAGCAGGGCGCTCAGGGCGCCGCCGGCCTTGCGCAGGGCACGCGAGCGGCTGTTGCTGGAGAGTTCGAACTGCGCCAGGTCCCAGTCGCTGCGGGCGGCGTCCAGGGCGCGGGCGCTGGCCGTGTGCAGGCTCACCGGGTGGCCCAGGGCATGCTCGGCCAATTCCGCCACGGCCGGATCGGCGCGCAGCGGCGTGGGCGGTGCATCGCCGCCGGCGGCGGTGCCCAGGCCGGCCAACGCCAGCGTGGCTGGCGTCAGCGGCAGCATCGAAATGCCCTGGTCGGCGCCCAGGCCGCACAGGATCAGCTGGGGGTCGTCTGCCGTGCCGATGGCCGACACCTCGGGGGCGCCGCTGGCCGTGGGGCCGGGGGCGAACTCGGGCACCACGCGGGACACGCGCCGGCCGGCGGCTTCCAGGGCCTGCAGGTGGGCGCGCAGCCAGGTCCGGTCGCACACGGCCACCCACACCGGCACGCCGGCCTGGGCGCCCGGTTGCAGCGCAAAGTGCAGTTGGCCCGGGTCGTCGAGCAGGCGGTCTTCGAGCAGGCCATCGAGCACCGAGCGCAGGCGCGGTGTCTGCTGGCTGGCGCCCAGGGGCAGGCCGGGCGGCAGCTGGACCTTCTGCCAGGACAGCGCCTGGATCGGCACCACGGCCACCACCTCGCCGGGGCGCGCGGTCTCGGGCAGCAGGGCCGCCTCGGCAAGCGCATGGCGCTGGGCGGTATGCCCGTCCGCCGTCAGCGTATAGCCGTACTGGGTCGATAGCCCCGGAGGGGTGGGCGGCAGGGAGAGTATCAGCGTGCTCATGGGCGGGTAGTGCGGATCATTTTAGGCGGTGGCTCCTGTGCTGAGTGCATTCAGCGCAAGGTCTGTTGCGCCGGGGCGGCAGTATCACGGTCGAAGGCGCCGCGTTCCCGCCACAGCGTCGTCACTTCCAGGCCCAGCTTGCGCACCAGGGAGCGCTCGTCCACGGTGGTGTTGTCCATGCGCAACCGGCCGCGTACCTCGAAGTAGGCCGAGGCGATGGCCAGGTCATTGGTGTCGAACGAGGCCCTGCCCAGCACCTCGACCACCTCGGCCATGGAGCGGAAATGTTTGGATTCGCGGGCCTGCACCAGCTTCTGTGCGCCGGCCATGTCCAACCCGTCGATGGCGGCCCAGACCACATCGATGCCCGCGGTGTTGAGGTTGACCGGGGTGCGCACCGGCAGGATGGTGACATGGGGCAGCAGCGCCGCGATGGTCGGCGGCGACAGCCCCAGCCAGCCCAGCTGCGATACCGTCTGGGGCATGAGGGGGGCGCTGCCATCGGCGCCGGTGCGGGCCTGGGCCTTGCGCAGGTTCTCCACCAGCAGTGTCAGCTCCTGTGAGGGCAGCCCCAGCCGCTCGAACAGCCGGGTGAACTGTTTCAGGGCACCGGCCTGCACCTGCCCGCCCTCGGCCAGGCTGGTGATGTTCAGGCGCGATTGCAGGTCCGTGATCTGCCCGGAGAGAAAGGCGTCGGCGGTGTCGGTGCTGGCGTCCTCCACCTGGGCCACGCCGCGCTCGGCCGCGAGGAAGCTGGACAGGCGCGCCTCCTGCAGCGGCACGGCCCAGGGTTCGGCTAGGTGGTCGGCGCCGCCGGCACGGCCATCCTCGCGCAGGATCAGGCGCGACCAGTCCAGCGCCCCCACCAGGATCCAGGCGGCCTGCACGCGGTCGCGTTCGGCGGTCTCGACCTCGATGGCGCGCCACTGCTGCCACAGGGAGGCGGCGGCGAAGGTGGCCACGAGCGTGACGGTCAGCATGGCCGCCAGCAGCGCTGCCCCGCGCTGGGCCCGCGCGGGCTGCCGTTGGGAAGGGGCTGTGCGGCGCATCAGGTGCGGCCTCCGCCCAGGGTCGGGTTGGCCCAGTCGCGCACGATGGCGCCCGTCAGCGCCTGGCCCGGTGACAGGGTGACCTGCAGCCGCACCCCGTCGGGGAGGGCTGCGGCCGGGGTGCTGCCCGTGGTCTGGCCGGCACTCGACAGCGGGTTGGACCAGGCGCCGCCGCGGAAGTAGAACAGCTGCCAGCTGCTGATGGGCACCAGGCTGATTTCGTAGCGCCGGGCCTGTTCGTCGGGCGTGCGTGCCCACTGCTCAGCCTGTTGCCAGGCCTGCTGCCACTCATTGCGGGTGCGCACGGGCGGGGACTGCCAGCGCACCCACTGGCCCCCGCCTTCCACACCCGGCATGTCGCGCCGGGTCCAGGCCACCACCAGAGCGCCCGTGTCGGGCACGGCCGAGGTGCGGCGTGTGATGCGCAGCACCTGCCCGTCCCAGTCCATCGGGGTGGTACTGGCCAGTGGCAGGATGGCATCGAGGTCGGCCCCCCATTGGGCCAGGGCCGACTGGATCACCAGCATTTCGTCGGCGCGCTGGCGCGTCAGCTCCTGCGCGCGCACCATGCCATCGATGCCGCGCCAGCTCATGATGGCCAGGATGGACATCAGCGCAATCGCTACGAGCAACTCGATCAGTGTGAAGCCGCCCTGAACTGCCGGCAGGCGGCGGCGCCCGTGGCCTTGCGGCACGGCGGGTTGCACGGTGGGGTGAAGCCTGGAGACCATTTTCAGTAGCGCCCCACGATGGTCGAGATGCGCAGGATGGAGTTTTCGCCATCGAGCACCTGCGCATCCACACGCCTAAAGCTCGGATTGGGCGTGGGCCGCACGGTCAGGCGCACGTCCAGGCGCCGGCCCGCCTGCTCACAGGGCTGGGTGCTGTCACCGACGCTGGGCATCTGGCGCGAGAGGCGCACGCGCACCAGCTCGTTCTCGGCGCACAGCTGCGCCAGCACGATGTCGGACTGGCGCAGCGCGTTGCGCGTAAGGGCATTCGTCGACTGCAGCCCGGCCATCAGCGCGATGGCCACGATGCTCAGGGCCACCAGTACCTCCACCAGCGTGAAACCGCGCTGGCTCCCGGGCAGCGGGGCGCTCATTGCACCGACTCCACACGGAAGGGCCGCAGCCCGTCCGTCACCACGCGCAGGGCCTGGTCGGGATGGTCCTGGTGCGTGAGCAGCACCTGCTGCGCTCCGATCACCGGCTCCGGCCCGAGCAGCAGGACGGCATTGCCACGCACCAGCGTGCCGGTCGCCAGCCACTGGTGCGGCAGGGCGTTGGGCGCAAGCCCTTCGAAATTGAAACCCTGCGGCCCGCCGCGCCAGCGCACCGGCACCCCGCTGGCCCGCGACTGCGCCCGCCCCGCATCGAGCAGCGCCGCCAGCCGCGCCGCCTCGCGCTCGAGTTGCGTCTGCCCGTTGTCGCGCATCGCCAGCGCAATACCCGCCGTCGCCAGCGCCATGATGCTGATGACCACCAGCAATTCGAGCATGGTGAATCCGCGTGCGCGACGGGTTATGGATGTTGGGGGCACAGGTTGCATGGTGCGCACTGCGCTCTCTCGGAAATCACGGCTTCGCCACCGGTCCGCTCGGGTGCGGCCCTTGGTCACGAAGGGAAATGGCTGAATCGGTCACTGCGTGGGCTGAGGGCGTGCGGCCGCAGCGCCGGGCCGCCCCAAGCAAGGCCCGGCCCCCTCGGGGGGCAGGGAGCGACACGCAGTGCGGGAGCGTGGGGGCCAAGGTTTCGCCGCCGGGCCCCCCGAAGGCGAAACGCGGCCCCCCCGGGGGGCAGGGAGCGACACGCCAGTGCGCGACCGTGGGGGTCATTACTGCCAGCTGCCGATATCGGCATCCTTGCCTTCGCCGCCCGACTGGCCATCGGCACCGAAGGACATCACGTCGATCTCGCCCTTGATGCCGGGGTTCAGGTACTGGTAAGGGCGGCCCCAGGGGTCGTTGTTGAGCTTTTCGAGGTACAGCTTCCAGTTGCCGGGGACGGGGCCGGACGTGGGCTTGGCGACCAGTGCCTGCAGGCCCTGCTCGGGCGTGGGGTAGCGCTGGTTGTCCAGACGGTACAGCTTGAGCGCCTGCATGATGTTGGTGATGTCCGTCTTGGCCGCGGTGGCGCGGGCATCGTCGGCGCGGTCGAGCACGTTGGGCACGATCAGCGCGGCCAGCACGCCGATGATGACCACCACCACCATCAGCTCGATCAGGGTGAAGCCCCGGGCCAGGCTGCGGCGTGCACGGGGCAGGGCAGGGGAGGAGGACAGGATGAAAGAGGGGGTGTTCACTGCAGGCGGTCTCGCTAGGGTCGTATCGGTGAATCATAATGCCCGCATGGTGACCAATTCATACAGCAAGTGGGGCGTGCGCCTGGGGACTCTGGCGCTGTGGGCCGCCGCAGGGGCCAGCGTGGTCTATTGGGGCCTGCGCCTGTCGAACCGGCCGGTCGCGCAAACCGTCCCGACGGTGGCGTCCGTGGCGGCGGTGCCCGACGCCCAGGCAGTCGCGCGCGCGCTCGGGGCCTTGCCCGCCGGCGCCGTGGTCGCCGTGGCCGCGCCGATGGCCTCTCTGGCCAGCCGGTTTGCCCTGATCGGCGTGCTGTCCGGGCGCCACAGTGGCGGCGGTGCCGCGCTGATCGCGGTCGACGGCAAGCCCGCCAAGCCCTTCCGTGTGGGGACTGTGGTGGATTCCGGCATGGTCCTGCAGGCGCTGAGCCCGCGCCAAGCCCAGTTGGGGGCCGATGTGGGCGGCCCGGCCATGCTCACGCTGGACATGCCGCGCAAGAACTGATCCTTCAGGGACGGCAGGCCCTTGGTGCCGAATCCGGCGCTTGCACGGTTTGCTTCTCCTTACTGCGGGGTCTGTTGGTATTTTGCCACCCGGGGGCGGCGCCTCACCCCAGGTCCACCGTATCCCAGTCCCCCCACGCGGGGGCATGCACCGGCCATTGGTCCGCCCGTGGCAGGGCCTTGTCTGCGTGGTGCAGCAACCAATCCACGCAGCGGGCCACACCCGCATGGGTGAGCCACACCGCGTGGTGCAGGCCGGCGGCCCGCACCGCGGCCCGCGTGTCCTGCAGGGCCTGGGCCACGCGCTCCAGCATCTCTGCCAGCGGTTCGCCGCCACCCGGGCGGTGGTGGGCGAAATCGGTGGTCCAGGCATCGATTTCGGCCTTGGCGAGGCTGTTCCAGGCGCGGCCTTCCCAGGTGCCGAAATCCATCTCGCGCAGCCGGGCGTCAGGCAGGGGCTGCCAGTCGGGGCGGGCTGCCTGGACGGCCTGGGCCAATTGCACGCACCTTTGCAGGGGCGAATGCCAGACCAGTGCGGGGCCCGGCAGGGCCTGGCCCAGGCGCTGGGCGCAAGCCCGGGTGGGGTCGCTTTCGGCGGGCATGTCCAGCATGCCGTAGCAGGTGCCCCTGGCCACCATCGGCGGCGCATGCCGCACCAGCCAGAGTTGTGCGGCGGGGTGTTCAGCCATGCCCCAGGGCCAGCGCGGCGCCCAGGTAGAAGCCGATCTCGCCGATCTGCTGCGTGGCGCCCAGGCAGTCGCCGGTGAACCCCTGCAAGCGACGCGCGAACCACCGGGCCATCCAGGCCGCCGCCAGCGCGCTCAGCGTGCAGGCGGAAAGGGCGGTGGCGGTGGTGCCCCAAAACCAGGCCAGCCCCAGCGGGGCCACGCACCAGGCGGCAGCCACCACCAGGGCCGTGCCGGTGATCTGGTCGGCCAGCGGCTTGCTCTTGGAGCGCGCGGTGTCGCCCACATGCGGCAGGCGGCGCACGATGAACAGCGGCCACAGGCGCGACAGCACATGCCCGCCCACCAGGGCCGCCAGCGCCGTGGTCAGGCTGTGCGCGCCGAGCGCCGCCAGCAGGCTCACCTTGGCCAGCAGGGCCAGCACGAGCGCCATGGCGCCGAAGGCGCCGACGCGCGAATCCTTCATGATGTCCAGCGCCCGTTCGCGGTCGTGGCTGCCGCCCAGGCCGTCGGCCACGTCGGCCAGGCCATCCTCATGGAAGCCTCCGGTGAGCAGCACCGTGGCCACGGTGCAGAACACGGCCGCCACAGCCGGCCCCAGCGGGTTGGGGGCCAGGGCCAGGTACAGGGCCGCATACACCCCTGCCGCCACAGCCGCGGCGAGCCAGCCCACGCCCGGCAGGTGCGCGGCGCTGGCGCGCAGCATGGCGGGGCTGAACCCCACCCAGCCGGCAAGCTGGCCGGTGACCGGGATGCGGGTGAAGAACTGCACGGCCAGCAGGTAGTGGCGCAGGGCTTGCATGGGGGGTGGCGCTGTGCGGGCCCGCCGGACTATTTGGCGCGCAGGAACAGGCGGTAGGCCGGGTTCAACGTCTCTTCCACATAGGGATAGCCCAGCGTGGCGAGGAAGGCGTCGAACGTGGCCGAGTCTTCGGGCGGTACCTGCATGCCCACCAGGATGCGGCCGTAGTCCGCGCCCTGGTTGCGGTAGTGGAACAGGCTGATGTTCCAGGTCGGTTGCATCAGGCTCAGGAACTTGAGCAGCGCGCCGGGCCGCTCGGGGAATACGAAGCGCAGCAGGCGCTCGTCCTGCGCCAGTGCGGAGTGCCCGCCCACCAGGTGGCGCAGATGCTCCTTGGCCAGCTCGTCGTGCGTGAGGTCCAGCGCGCCGAAGCCGTGCTCCGTGAAGATCTGCGCGAGCCTTTGCGATTCGCCCTTGCCCTGCGCCGTGAGGCCCACGAACACATGGGCCTCGGCCGAGTCGCTGATGCGGTAGTTGAACTCGGTCACGTTGCGCGGGCCCCCCGGCAGCGCACCCACCACCTCGCAAAAGCGCCGAAAGCTGCCACGCTCTTCGGGGATGGTCACGGCCAGCAGCGCCTCGCGCTCCTCGCCCACCTCGGCACGCTCGGCGACGAAGCGCAGGCGATCGAAGTTCATGTTGGCGCCGCACAGGATGGCGGCATAGGTCTCGCCCTCGGTCTGGTGCGTTTCCACGTACTGCTTGATGGCCGCCACGGCCAGCGCGCCCGAGGGCTCGACGATGCTGCGCGTGTCCACGAACACGTCCTTGATTGCGGCGCAGACGGCATCGGTGTCCACGGTGATGAATTCGTCCACTAGGCCGCTGGCGATGCGGAAGGTCTCCTCGCCCACCAGCTTGACGGCCGTGCCGTCGGAGAACAGGCCCACGTCGGGCAGGGTCACACGCTGGTGCGCGCGCACGGACTGCAGCATGGCGTCCGAGTCGTTCATCTGCACGCCGATGACCTTGATCTCCGGGCGCACGGCCTTGATGTAGTTGGCCACGCCGCTGACCAGGCCGCCGCCGCCGATGGCCACGAACACGGCATCGAGCCGGTTGCTGCCCAGGCGCTGCAGCTGGCGCAGGATCTCCATGGCGATCGTGCCCTGGCCGGCGATCACGTCCGGGTCGTCGAAGGGGTGCACGAAGGTCAGGCCTTCCTTGGCCTGCAGTTCGGCGGCGTGCTGGTAGGCGTCGGAATAGCTCTCGCCATGCAGCACCACCTCGCCGCCCAGCGTGCGCACGGCATCCACCTTGACCTGGGGCGTGGTGGTGGGCATCACGATCACGGCGCGGGCGCCGAGCTTGCTGGCGCTCATGGCCACGCCCTGGGCGTGGTTGCCGGCCGAGGCGCAGATCACGCCGCGCTGCAGCTGGCCGGGGGTGAGGTGCGCCATCTTGTTGTAGGCGCCCCGCAGCTTGAAGCTGAACACGGCCTGCTGGTCTTCGCGCTTGAGCAGCACCCGGTTGTTCAGGCGGCGGCTCAGGTCGCGGGCGGGTTCCAGGTCCGACTCGATCGCCACGTCGTACACGCGGGCGGTGAGGATCTTCTTGAGGTAATCGGCGGGGGTCAGGTCGTGGGTCATGGCAAGGGGCTGGCTGTGGCGCGCGCCGCCTGTGCAGGCGGGGCACACATCATAGGTGTTCGTCCTTGCCGCCTGGGTGCAGGCGGTGCCGAGTGCCCCATCCGGGCAAAAAAAAGCCCCAGGCCGCAAAGCCCGGGGCTGAATCCATCCTTTGAGGAGATGGAGGAGACAATCGGCGCGTTGGAGGTGGTGGAGAAGTTTCCAGAACCTGTCCCTTTTCGATAAAAGGGCAACGCATGGCGCAATGTTAGCGCAATGGATGCTGCGATGCAGCAAAATTCACCGACTTTTTTGGAGTGGCCCGTCCATTTCGTGAAAAAAGCCACGTTTTTTGATGAATCACCGAGGAGAGAACACATGGAATGCACAGTCAGCTGGACCGGCGGCGCCGGAACCCGCTCGGGAATGGGGTTTGTGGCGGAAACCGGCAGCGGCCATGTCCTGACCATGGACGGCGCGCCCGACAGCGCCAATCCGGCCAATGGGGGGCAGAACCTGGCACCCCGGCCCATGGAGACCGTGTTGGCCGGCACGGGCGGTTGCACGGCCTACGACGTGGTGCTGATCCTCAAGCGCGGGCGCCACGACGTGCGCGGCTGCAGCGTCAAGCTCACCTCCGAGCGCGCCCAGGTCGATCCCAAGGTGTTCACCAAGATCCACATGCAGTTCACCGTGACCGGCAAGGGCATCCCACCCGCCGCCGTGGAGCGCGCGATCACCATGAGCCACGAAAAATACTGCTCGGCCAGCATCATGCTCGGCAAGACGGCCGAGATCACCACCGGCTTCGAGATCGTGGAGGCCTGACACTCCTGGCGCCACCCGTGAAACTGGCGCGCCCAAGGCCAGCGCCCCGTGCAAGGGCCGCCCGTCGCACTGGGGGCGTCTCCCTGGAGGGCGCCGAAGGCGACTCAGGGGGCTAAACGTAATGCGCCGTAGTCGTCATGACCTTGGCGGCGGCCCGCATCAGTGCCTGGACCGGCGGCGGCAGGCGCGTGGCGCCTTCGGCCAATGCCTGCGCCGCATGGCGCTCCTCGTCATCCTTCATGCGCGCCACCACGGCGCGAGAGGCCAGGTCATCGACCGGCAGGCGGTCCAGATGGCCCGCCAGGTGGGCCGCCACCTGGTTCTCGGTTTCTGCCACAAAGCCCAGGCTCACCCTGTCGCTGACCTTGGCCGCCACCAGGCCGAGTGCGAAGGCGCCGGCAAACCACAGCGGGTTGAGCACGCTGGGCCGGGCGCCCAGGGCGTCCAGCCGTTCCCGGGTCCAGGCCAGGTGGTCGGTTTCCTCGCGCGCTGCCTCCAGCAGGTGGCCACGCAGGTGGTCGTCACGGGTGACAGCCGCCTGGGCGGTGTAAAGCGCCTGCGCACAGACTTCGCCCACGTGGTTGACGCGCATCAGGGAGCCCGCCAATTTGCGTTCTGCCGGGGTCATTTCGCCCTCCGCATGACCGGTGGCGGGTGAGGCTTTCGAGGCGCGCGGTGTGGCAAAAAGGGTGCGCAGTGCGTTGTCGGCGGCAGTCAAGAAGGCGTCCATGGCGGGCTGGGATGGGGATGGATGTGGAAACAGGTGTTGCAAGTAGACACAAATGCATGCAGGCTCAAAAGTGCCCGAAAAGCACTTTGCTGGTGCACCGCTGGTGGATTTTGCCGGGGTGCACTGAAATGTTGCAACACTGCAACGAAATCTCCCTTTCGGGTCGATTGTGGGTGAATTCCTTTGCGAAAGAGGTCGGGGTCTGGTGCAATAAGAACAACTTCCCCACCAGGAGGTTGGCCCGGGGAACCGGCGGGACTGAGCAGGTGCAAAGGCACCCCTAGACCCCCCGTACCGGCGCCCTATGTTTAACCTTGGAGTAACTCGCAATGAAAAAATCCCTGATTGCCCTGGCTGTGCTGGCTGCTTCCGGCGCTGCAATGGCTCAATCGTCCGTGA
This sequence comes from Acidovorax sp. CF316, assembly GCF_000276605.1. Taxonomy (GTDB): domain Bacteria; phylum Pseudomonadota; class Gammaproteobacteria; order Burkholderiales; family Burkholderiaceae_C; genus Acidovorax. Next base: position 14,043 of record NZ_AKJX01000140.1, read on the forward strand.
CGCTGTTCGGCGTGGTTGACGCAACCTACGCCTACGGCAACGGCAGCGTTGCTAACCGCTCGCAACTGACGAACTCCGGCTACAACAGCAGCCGTCTGGGTTTCCGCGGCGTTGAAGACCTGGGCGGTGGCCTGTCTGCTTCGTTCTGGCTGGAAGCCGGCCTGACCAACGACGACGGCCGTGGCGGTTCGACCAACACCAACAACCAAACCACCGGCGCCAACGCCAACGGCGGTCTGGTGTTCAACCGTCGTTCGACCGTGAGCCTGAACGGTGGCTTCGGTGAACTGCGTCTGGGCCGTGACTACACGCCCCAATTCTGGAACCTGACCGTGTTCGATCCGTTCGGCACGAACGGCGTTGGCACGACCCAAACGCTGAACTCCAGCCTGGGTGGCCCAACCACCATCCGCGCTTCGAACGCCATCGGCTACTTCCTGCCAGGCAACCTGGGCGGTTTCTACGGCCAAGTGCAGTACTACCTGGGCGAAAACGCCAGCAACGTTGCCAACAAGAAGGACGGCAATGGTCTGGCTCTGCGCGCTGGCTGGGCCAACGGTCCTCTGAACGTGGCTGGTGCCGTGTCGCAAACCAAGTTCCTGAACGCCGACATCAAGGCTTTCAACCTGGGTCTGCAATATGACTTCGGCGTCGCCAAGCTGCTGACGCACGTGAACCGTGACGACATCAAGAACGGCGCTGAAGGCACCGGCTGGCTGGTCGGCGCTCTGGTTCCAGTGGGCGCTGGCGAAATCCGCGTGGCTTACTCCACGTACGAAATCGACGTCGCTGGTCCTGACCCACGTGCCAACAAGTTCGCTCTGGGCTACGTGCACAACCTGTCGAAGCGCACCGCCGTGTACGCTACCGCAGCTGCTGTGAAGAACAAGAACGGTTCGGCTCAAGCCCTGAACGGTTCCACGACTGCTGCTGGCCGCAACTCCAGCGGTTACGACTTCGGTATCCGTCACAGCTTCTGATATTGATGGCTGGCTATATGCCAGTCTCAATGGATGAATACAAAAAAGCCGCCTTCGGGCGGCTTTTTTTATTTCCAACGCTGATTTGTTTCTTGGGGCCAGGCGCTCCATTGGCGGCGGGTGTTGCAAAGGGTCGGTATTTTCTGGTGGGTTGACTGGTATTCCTGGAGAGTGCCTGCCGGAGTGGCCGTGCAGCCCTTGGGTATGGGCCTGGTGCAGAGCTGCGGAGATGCCCGCAAGAGGGGCATTGCCACCGGCCTGCCGGTGTGCTGTGCCACGCCTCCGGCCAAACGAGTCACTGGCGCAAAGCGCCGAATCCAGGCCCTGTCAGGCCTGCCGGCCCATCACCCGTCGGCAGCACAGGCCAGCGCTGCGCTGGCACCTTACTTGCATGTCAACAGGCCTCACCAGGGCAGGAATAGTCCCTCGCAACGGGCCGGGATTCAGGGATTTCCCGTTGGCCGATGGCCGCTATTTACTGCATAGTAAAACTTTTACATTGTTGAAGAGGTTTCATGAAACTCAATCTCAGCCTGCTGTCGATTGCCGCAGCTGCCGCCATGCTGATGGCCACGGGTGTTAATGCCAAACCATTCAAATGGGCGAGCCAGGGCGAAATCGCCACGTGGGATATTCATTCCCAAAACAACGCGTTGCAAAACGGCATCCATGCCAATGTGTATGAGAGCCTGGTTTATTACAACAGCAAGACCTTCGAGGTCGAGCCCGTCCTGGCCACGGCCTGGAAGGAAGTGACCCCCACCCAGGTGCGTTTCACGCTGCGCCAGGGCGTCAAGTTCCATGATGGCTCGGCCTTCACCGCCGACGACGCCGTGTACTCGCTGCAGCGGGCCATGGCCAAGACCTCCAACTTCACGCCCTACGTCCAGGGCATCACCAAGATCAACAAGGTCGACGCGCAGACCATCGACGTCATCCTGTCGGCACCCAATCCCGTGCTGCTGCGCCAGATGACCGAGCTGCGCATGATGAGCAAGGCCTGGGCCGAGAAGAACCGCTCCGTGGAGCCCAAGGACATCAAGGGCACGGACGAGAACTTCGCCCACCGCAACGCCATGGGCACCGGCCCCTACACGCTCGACTCCTGGCAGGCCGACGTGAAGATGGTCTTCAAGCGCAATCCCAACTGGTGGGGCAAGATGGACGGCAACGTGACGGAAATCGTCTACACCCCCATCAAGTCGGCCGCCACCCGCATCGCCGCGCTACTGTCGGGTGAAGTGGACATGGTGCTCGACCCCGCACCCCAGGACCTGGGTCGCCTGCGCCAGGACAGCAATCTGAAGGTCATCGACGGCCTCGAAAACCGCACCATCTTCCTGGGCATGGACCAGTTCCGCGAGGAACTGCCGGGCTCCAACGTCAAGGGCAAGAACCCGCTCAAGGATGTCAAGGTACGCAAGGCGCTGTACCAGGCCATCGACACGGCCTCGCTGGAGCGCGTGACCCTGCGCGGCCTGGGCAAGCCCACCGGCACGCTCGTGGCGCCCCAGGTGGCCGGCTACACCGAAGCCGTGGGCAAGCGCTTCCCCTACAGCGTGGACGCTGCCAAGAAACTGCTGGCCGAAGCCGGCTATCCCGATGGCTTCGAAGTCGACTTTGCATGCCCCAACAACCGCTACATCAATGACGAGGCCATCTGCCAGGCCGTGACCGCCATGTGGTCGCGCATCGGCGTGAAGGCCAAGCTGCGCACGCTGCCGCTGGTGACCTACTTCCCGATGATCCAGCGCTACGAAGCCAGCATCTACATGCTGGGCTGGGGCGTTCCGACCTTCGACGCGCTGTACAGCCTGCAATCGCTGGTGCGCAGCGTGGGCCAGGGCGGTGACGGCAACTACAACGTGGGCCGCTACAGCAACCAGCGCATGGACTACCTGGTGGACCGCATCAAGGCCGAAACCGACGCCCCCGTGCGCTCGCGCATGCTGACCGAGGCGCTGCAACTGTCCAACGACACGGTCTCGCACATTCCTCTGTATGACCAGGTGATCCCATGGGCCATGAAGAAGAACATCGAGGTCGTCCACCGCGCCGATAACCGCGTGGACATGCGCCTGGTCAAGGTGAACTGATCTATCCTCGCAGATGGAGGGCAAGGGCCTGTCGGGCCTTTGCTCTCCTTGGTTTTTTCCGACACGATTCCCACGAGCGCCCCGCCACCAAAAGTGGCCAAGGCGTCCCATCGAATACACACTCGACTCTCCGATGCTTGCCTTTATTTTGCGCCGCCTGATCCAGGCCGTGATCGTCATGGTCACGGTGGCCTTTATCTCCTTCATGCTGTTCCAGTACGTCGGAGACCCTGTGGTGTTCTTGCTGGGCCAGGACGCAACACCCGAGCAGATCCGCGAACTGCGCGTGGCGCTGGGTCTGGACAAACCCTTCTTCATACAGTTCGGCCACTTCCTCGTGAATGCTGCCCAGGGCGAATTCGGCCTGAGCCTGCGCCAGGGCGCCAAGGTTTCACGCCTGATCGCAGAACGCTTTCCCGCCACGCTGGAGCTGGCCATGGTGGCCGCCGTGCTGGCCCTGGCGCTCGGCGTTCCCATGGGTGTGTATGCGGCCCTCAAGCGCGGTACCTTCACCAGCCAGCTGTTCATGACGCTGTCGCTGCTGGGCGTCTCGCTGCCCACCTTCCTGATCGGCATCCTGCTGATCCTGGTGTTTGCCGTGCACCTGGGCTGGTTCCCGAGCTTCGGGCGCGGCGAGGTGGTGCAACTGGGCTGGTGGAGCACCGGCCTGCTCAAGGCCAAGGGCTGGCACCACATCGTCCTGCCGGCGGTGACGCTGGCCATCTTCCAGCTCACGCTGATCATGCGGCTGGTGCGCGCCGAGATGCTGGAGGTGCTGCGCACCGACTACATCAAGTTCGCACGTGCGCGGGGCCTGTCCAACCGGGCCATCCACTTCGGCCACGCCCTCAAGAACACGCTGGTGCCCGTGATGACCATCACCGGCCTGCAGCTCGGCGGTCTGATCGCCTTCGCGATCATTACCGAGACGGTGTTCCAGTGGCCTGGCATGGGCCTCTTGTTCATCCAGGCCGTGACCTTTGCCGACATCCCTGTGATGGCCGCCTACCTGTGCCTGATCGCCCTGATCTTCGTGGTCATCAACCTGGTGGTCGACCTGCTGTACTTCGCCGTCGATCCGCGCCTGCGCGTGGGCAAGGCCGGAGGCCATTGAGATGCAGGCGAGCCGACTCAAGGCGGGCGGCCGGGCCTTCGCGCACATCGCGCAGTTCCATCCAGAACTTACGGCCCTGCGCCGCGACCTGCATGCGCACCCCGAGCTGGGCTTCGAAGAGGTGTACACCGGTGCCCGGGTCAAGGAGGCCCTGAAGGTCTGCGGCGTGGACGAGGTCCATGACGGCATCGGCCGCACCGGGCTGGTGGCGGTGATCCGTGGGCGCAGCACGGCCAGCGGCTCCATGGTGGGCCTGCGCGCCGACATGGATGCGCTGCCGCTCACCGAGCACAACGACTTTTCCTGGAAATCCTGCAAGCAGGGTCTGATGCACGGCTGCGGCCACGATGGCCACACGGCCATGCTGGTGGGCGCGGCCCGCTACCTGGCCGAAACGCGCAATTTCGACGGCACGGCGGTGCTGGTGTTCCAGCCCGGCGAGGAAGGCTTTGCCGGCGCCCGCGTGATGATGGAGGACGGCCTGTTCGAGCGCTTCCCCGTGCAGTCGATCTTTGCCATGCACAACTGGCCGGCGATGGCACCCGGCACGGTGGGCCTGAACTCCGGCGCCATGATGGCGGCGGCGGACCGCATCACCATCGAGATCACGGGCCGCGGCGGCCATGGCGCCCACGCCTACCAGACGGTGGACGTGATGCTCGTGGCGGCGCACATCATCACGGCCGCGCAGACCATCGTCTCGCGCAACGTGCGCCCGCTCGACGGCGCGGTGGTCAGCCTGTGCGCCATGCAGGCCGGTGACCTCGGCGCCTTCAGCGTGCTGCCGGGTTCGGCCACGCTGGTGGGCACGGTGCGCACCTTCAACCCGGTGGTGCAGGAGATGGTCGAAAAGCGCCTCAAGGAGCTGTGCAGCGCGATTGCGCTGGGCTTTGGTGCCACGGCCACCGTGCACTACGAGCGCATCTACCCGGCCACCATCAACTCCGAGGACGAAGCGCTCTTTGCCGGCAACGTGGCCGAATCGCTGGTCGGTGCCGACCACGTGGTGCGCGACCTGGAGCCCAGCATGGGCGCCGAGGACTTCTCCTTCATGCTGCAGGACAAGCCCGGCGCCTACCTGCGCATAGGGCAGGGCACGGGTGCCAGCGGCAGCGCACTGCACAACAGCCGATACGACTTCAACGACGAGATTCTGCCGCTGGGCTCTGCCTTGCATGCCAGCCTGATCGAACAGGCCATGCCCCTGCCCACGCTCTGACAGAGCCACCGGTACCTGCGCCTTTTTTCCCCTTGTACCGCAACCCCCTTTCACCCACCAGGAGAACTGCATGACATTTCAAAAAAAACTGGCCATGACGGCCTTGTTCGCCGCGCTGGCTGCGTCCAGCGTGGTGGCCAATGCGCAGACCATTCGCGTGGCCAACCAGGGCGACTCGCTGTCCATGGACCCGCACTCGCTCAATGAATCCCTGCAGCTGAGCGTCACTGGCAACGTCTACGAGCCGCTGGTCGGCCGCAACAAGGACCTGAGCCTGGCCCCGGCCCTGGCCACGAGCTGGAAGCAGACTTCCCCCACGGTGTGGCGTTTCGAGCTGCGCAAGGGCGTGCAATTCCACGACGGCACGCCCTTCACGGCCGACGACGTGGTCTTCAGCTTCGGCCGCACGCAGGTCGAGGGTTCGGACATGAAGAGCTACACCAACGACTTCAAGGAAGTGCGCAAGATCAACGACCACACGGTCGAGATCGAGACCAAGACACCGTTCCCCATCCTGCCCGATGTGGTTTCGCTGGTGTACATGATGAGCAAGAAGTGGTGCGAGACCAACCAGGCCATGGGACCTGTGGACCGCCGCAAGGGCATCGAGAACGCTGCATCGTTCAAGGCCAATGGCACGGGCCCCTTCCGTCTGCGCGAACGCCAGCCCAACGTGCGCACGGTGTTCACGCGCAACGGTACCTACTGGGGCAAGATCGACAGCAATGCCTCTGAGGTTGTCTTCACGCCCATCGGCAACGACGCCACCCGCGTGGCGGCCCTGCTGTCGGGCGAAGTGGACGTGATGGAACCCGTGCCGGTGCAGGACATCGAGCGCGTCAACACCAGCGCCAACACGCGTGCCATCACCGGCCCCGAGTTGCGCACCATCTTCCTGGGCATGGACCAGAAGCGCGACGAACTGCTGTACTCCAACGTCAAGGGCAAGAACCCCTTCAAGGACAAGCGCGTGCGCCAGGCCTTCTACCAGGCCATCGACATCGACGGCATCAAGCGCACCGTGATGCGCGGCGCCTCCAACCCGTCGGCCCTGCTGGTGGGCCCCGGCATCAACGGCTTCCAGCCCGATGCCAAGCGCCTGCCCTACGATGTCGAAGCCGCCAAGAAGCTGATGACCGAAGCCGGCTACCCCAACGGCTTCGAAGTGTCGATGAACTGCCCCAACGACCGCTACGTGAACGACGGCCGCATCTGCCAGACCGTGGCCGCCAACCTCTCGCGCATCAACGTCAAGATCAACCTGCAGGCCGAGACCAAGGGCACCTACTTCCCCAAGATCCTGCGCCGCGACACCAGCTTCTACATGCTGGGCTGGACGCCTGCCACCTACGACTCGCACAACGCCCTCAATGCACTGGTGGCCTGCGTGGACGACAAGGGCGCCGGCCAGTTCAACCTGGGTTCGTACTGCAACCCCAAGGTGGACGAGCTGACCAAGAAGATCCAGGCCGAGACCGACAAGGCCAAGCGCGACGCCATGATCAAGGAGGCCTTCGACATCCATGCCGCCGACGTGGGCACGCTGCCCCTGCACCAGCAGGCCCTGGCCTGGGGTGTGAGCAAGAAGGTCACGCTGGTCCAGCTGGCCGACAACTTCATGCCCTTCAAGTGGATGAGCATCAAGTAAGCGCTTTCCTTTCCGAGTACCTCGATAGATAGAGACGGACATTCAGCAGACCAGCCACGCCGGTTGCTACCCGCGCCGCGCGTGCTGTCTGCCCACTGGTTTCCCACAATGAAAACAACCCTTGCCCGCTGGTTTGACAGCGACGTTGGCTACAGCTTCCGCACATCGCCCATGGCGATCGTCGCGGCGGTGATCGCCCTGATATGTCTGTTCTGCTCCCTGTTTGCAGGATGGGTCGCACCCCACAACCCCTTCGACCTGGCGACGCTGGAGCTCGGCGACGCGCGCCTGCCTCCCGCCTGGATCGCGGAGGGTTCCATGAAATACCCCCTGGGCACCGATGACCAGGGCCGCGACATCCTTTCGGCGCTGATCTACGGCGCCCGCATCTCCCTCGTGGTGGGCTTCGCCTCGGTGCTGCTGTCCGTGGTGGTCGGTGTGGCCTTCGGCCTGCTGGCAGGCTTTCGCGGTGGCTGGATCGACGCGGTGCTCATGCGCCTGTGCGACGTGATGCTGTCCTTCCCCGCCATCCTGGTGGCCCTGCTGATCGCAGGCGTCGGCCGGGCGCTGTTCCCCAATGCCCACGAGTCACTGGCCTTCGGGGTGCTCATCATCTCGATCTCGCTGACCGGCTGGGTGCAGTACGCCCGCACCGTGCGCGGCTCCACGCTGGTCGAGCGCAACAAGGAATACGTGCAGGCCGCCCGTGTCACGGGGGTCTCCTCGCTGCGCATCATGCGCAAGCACGTGCTGCCCAACGTGATGGGCCCGGTGATGGTGCTGGCCACCATCCAGGTCGCCACCGCCATCATCACCGAGGCCACGCTGTCCTTCCTGGGCGTGGGTGCTCCGCCCACCTCGCCATCGCTGGGCACGTTGATCCGCATCGGCAACGACTACCTGTTCTCCGGCGAGTGGTGGATCACGGTGTTCCCCGGCGCCATGCTGGTGTTGATCGCTTTGTCCGTGAACCTGCTCGGCGACTGGCTGCGCGACGCCCTGAACCCGCGTCTGCGTTGAACAAGAACAAGAAAAGCGATATTCCCATGAGTCTTCTAGAAGTCAAAAACCTCGTTGTCGAATTCCCGAGCCGCCGCGGTACCCTGCGCGCCCTGGACGACATCTCCTTTTCCATCGCGCCCGGCGAGATCCTGGGCGTGGTGGGAGAGTCCGGCGCGGGCAAGTCGCTCACCGGCGCGGCCATCATCGGCCTGCTCGAACCCCCGGGCCGCGTGGCCTCGGGCCAGATCCTGCTGGAGGGCCAGCGCATCGACAACCTCACCAGCGACCAGATGCGGCACATCCGCGGGCGGCGCATCGGCGCCATCTTCCAGGACCCGCTGACCTCGCTGAACCCGCTGTACACGGTGGGCCGCCAGCTCACCGAAACCATTCTTGCGCACCTTCCCGTGAACGCCGCAGAAGCGCGCCAGCGCGCCATCTCGCTGCTGCAGGACACCGGCATCCCCGCCGCCGCCGAGCGCATCGACCACTACCCGCACCAGTTCTCGGGCGGCATGCGCCAGCGCGTGGTGATCGCCCTGGCCCTGGCGGCCGAGCCCAAGCTCATCGTGGCCGACGAGCCGACCACCGCGCTGGACGTGTCCATCCAGGCGCAGATCATCACGCTGCTGAAGAACATCTGCAAATCGCGCGGCGCCGCCGTCATGCTGATCACGCACGACATGGGCGTGATCGCCGAGACCTGCGACCGCGTGGCCGTGCTGTATGCCGGCCGCGTGGCCGAGATCGGCCCCGTGCACGATGTCATCAACAAGCCCTCCCACCCCTACACGAGCGGCCTGATGGCCTCCATCCCCGATATGGCGGTGGACCGTGAACGCCTGAACCAGATCGACGGAGCCATGCCCCGCCTCAACGCCATCCCCAAGGGCTGCGCCTACAACCCGCGCTGCCCCAAGACCTTCGACCGCTGCATGGTCGAGCGGCCCGACCTGATGCCTGCCGGGTCCACCCGCGCGGCCTGCTGGCTGCACGCCCCTGCCACGGCGGAGGTGTCCGCATGAGCGCCGTGCCTTCCACCACCGCAAGCGCCGGCAAGCCACTCGTGCAGGCGCACGACCTGGCCAAGACCTTCGACGTCTCTGCCCCCTGGCTCAACCGCATGATCGAGCGCAAGCCACGCACCCTGCTGCATGCGGTGGACGGCGTGAGCTTCGAGATCGAAAAGGGCAAGACCCTGGCCCTGGTGGGCGAGTCGGGCTGCGGCAAGAGCACCGTGGCGCGCCTGCTGGTGGGCCTGTACGAGCCCACGCGCGGCGGCCTTACCTTCGACAACCAGGACGCCCACGCCGCCTTCAAGGGCAACGACGCGCGCGCCATGCGCCGGCGCATCCAGATGATCTTCCAGGACCCGTACGCGAGCCTGAACCCGCGCTGGCTGGTGGAAGACATCATCGGCGAGCCGCTGCGCGAGCATGGGCTGATCACCGACAAGGCCGAGCTCAAGCAGCGCGTGGGGGAGTTGCTGCAGTCGGTGGGCCTGTCGCCGCTGGACATGGTCAAGTACCCACACCAGTTCTCGGGCGGGCAGCGCCAGCGCATCTCGATCGCGCGCGCGCTGGCCACCGAGCCCGAGTTCCTGGTCTGCGACGAGCCCACCTCGGCGCTTGACGTGTCGGTGCAGGCGCAGGTGCTCAACATCATGAAGGACCTGCAGCGCGAGCGGCACCTGACCTACCTGTTCATCTCGCACAACCTGGCCGTGGTGCGCCACGTGAGCGACCAGGTCGGCGTGATGTACCTGGGGCGCCTGGTGGAGCTGGCGGACAAGCACACGCTGTTCGACAACCCACGCCACCCGTACACGCGCATGCTGCTCGATGCCATCCCCAAGATGCACGACACCGGCAAGGCGCGCACCCCGGTGCAGGGCGAAGTGCCCAACCCGCTCAATCCGCCACCTGGCTGCGCCTTCAACCCGCGCTGCCCGCATGTGAACGACCGCTGCCGCACCGAGCGCCCGCAACTGCTGAGCATCGGCGGTATCCGCATCGCCTGCCATGCGGTGGAAGAGGGGCGCATCCAGTAGGTCCTGGCCCGCGGTGCCGGTACGACACAGGGCTCCTTCGGGAGCCCTTTTTCATGCCGGATCCGTTCCGGGCGCGCCCGCCGCGTTTCAGGGGCGCTCGGAGCCTGCAACCAGGTGCTCGCGCAGGGTCGCGAGGATCTCGTCGGACAGGGCTGGCCGCCCCGCCGCCGTGGCGCGCGCCAGCACCAGCCCGCCGACCATGGTGGCCAGCATCTGCATGGCACGCGTGCGGCCTTCGGCACTGGGCTGCTCGCCTGGTTCCAGGCCTTCGATCACGCGGGCAAAGCGCTCGATGTTGCGTTCGATGCCTTGCGCAAACACCTCGGAAAGATCGCTTCCGGCACGCGCTGCATCCACCGCCAGGGCCGCCGCGGGGCAGCCTTCGCCCGGGTGGTCGCGGTGCTGGGTCGAGAGATAGCTGGTGACGCGCGCCGCAAGGCCTTCGCTGCCAGTACCCATGCGGCCCTCCATGCCGTCGAGGGGGGCAATCGACCAGTCGAAGGCACGCGCGCAGGCCTCGCGCACCAACGCATCCTTGTTCTCGAAGTGCCGGTACAGGCCGCCGTGGGTCAGCCCCGCATCGCGCGTGATATCGGCCACTCCCACGCCCGCCAGGCCGTGCTCGCGGTACAGGCGCGCGGCAGCATCCAGGATGCCCTGGCGGTTCTCCGCGGACTGTGCCTTCGAGACTTTCATGGGGGAGACCTCTTTTTGATGATGGGCGTACGCAAAAATGCGCCAAGACACTTATGATGACGCCCGCAATCATAAATGCGTGGCCCGCGCCGCGCGCTGAAAGGGTAGAGCGATGGTGGATGAACTCAAGGGAACACAGGAACCGGGCCAGGGCCTGCGCCTGCCGCGCGTGGTGATCACGGGCATGGGCCTGGTATCACCCCTGGGCGTTGGGGTGGAGCTGGCCTGGCGCCGCCTGCTGGCAGGCGCCTCGGGCCTGCGGCGCCTCCCCGATGCCGTTGTGGAGGGGCTGGCGGCCAAGGTCGGTGGCGCGGTGCCGACGAAGGAGCAGGACCCCGAAGGCGGTTGGGACCCCGACACCGTCGCCTCGTCCAAGGACCAGCGCAAGATGGACCGCTTCATCCCCTTCGCCCTGGGCGCCGCACAGCAGGCGCTGGCGCAGGCCGGCTGGGCGCCGACGGGCGAGAAGGAGCAGCAGCGCACCGCCACCGTGATCGCCTCGGGAATCGGCGGCTTCGGCGCCATTGCCGAGGCCGTGCGCACTACCGACACGCGTGGGCCGCAGCGCCTGTCACCGTTCACCGTGCCGTCCTTCCTGGTCAATCTGGCGGCCGGCCATGTGTCCATACGCCACGGGCTCAAGGGCCCGCTGGGAGCGCCCGTGACGGCCTGCGCAGCCAGTGTGCAGGCCATTGGCGACGCCGCGCGCATGATCCGCTGCGGCGAGGCCGACATTGCCGTGTGCGGCGGCACCGAGGCCACCATCGACCGCGTGAGCCTGGGCGGCTTTGCGGCGGCCAAGGCGCTGTCCACCGGCTTTGCCGAGCACCCCGAGCAGGCCTCGCGCCCCTTCGATGCGGCGCGCGACGGCTTCGTGATGGGCGAGGGCGCAGGCATGCTGGTGATCGAATCGCTGGACCATGCGCTGGCGCGCGGCGCCACGCCGCTGGCCGAGGTCGTGGGCTATGGCACCTCGGCCGATGCCCACCACATCACCTCAGGCCCCGAGGACGGCGATGGAGCGCGCCGCGCCATGGAGATCGCGCTGGCCCAGGCGGGCCTGGCGGCCAGCGAGGTGCAGCACCTCAACGCCCACGCCACCTCCACCTACGTGGGTGACCGGGGCGAGCTGGCTGCGATCCGCCGCGTGTTCGGCAACGGCAAGTCGGTGGCCGTTGCCTCCACCAAGGCGGCCACGGGCCACCTGCTCGGTGCGGCGGGTGCCGTGGCGGCCATCTTCACCACGCTGGCCTTGCGCGACCAGGTCGTGCCCGCCACGCGCAACCTCGACCATCCCGACGAGCTGGCCGAGGGCCTGGACATGGTGGCGGGCGCCAGCCGCCCCATGGCGTTGGAGCACGCCATGCTCAATGGCTTTGGTTTTGGCGGCGTGAACGCAACCCTGGTGCTCAAGCGCTGGGCGCCGGCGGCTGCGTGAAAAGGGGGTAAGAGGAGATCCCTACGCGTAGCGTTTGGCGCGCAGGTTCTCCTTCATCTGCTGCAGGATGGGCTGCAGCGGGCTGCCGATGCGCAGGGCCACGCAGGTGGCCAGCACGTCGATGATGAGCAGGTGCATGAGCCGCGACACCATGGGGCTGTAGCGGTCGTAGCCCTCGGGGTGGTCCGCGGCCAGGTGGATCTGGCAGGTGCTGGCCAGATCGGAAGAGCGTCGTGTAGGGAAAGAGTGTAGATCTCGGTGGTCGCCGTATCATTAAAAAAA
>NZ_AKJX01000141.1 GCF_000276605.1 Acidovorax sp. CF316
GGCGGCCGCCGCCATCAGCTCCTGCACGCTCTTGTAAGGGCTGGACGCCCCCACGGCGACGAAGAACGCCGTCTTGTACAGCACGGCCACCGGCACCAGGTCCTTATCGGGGTCGTACGAGAGCTTCTTGAAGATCAGGGGGTTGATGGACAGGTTGCCCACGTCCACCACCACCAGCTCGCTGCCATTGGGCGCGGCGCCCTTCGCGCCGTTGATGGCCACCATGCCGGCGCCGCCAGGCTTGGCATCGATGACCACGGCCCGGCCCCAGCGGGCCTGCAGCTTCTCGCCCACGATGCGTGCCACCACGTCGGGTCCGCTGCCGGTGGGGAACACGGTGGTGATGCGCACGGGCAGGACCGGCGCAGGCTGTGCCCAGGTGGCAAAGGGTGCCGCCAGGGCCAGGAGGCCGGCGGTGCGACGGGTGATGGTTGGCATGTCTTGTCTCCGTTGTTTTTTGATGGCTGAGCTGGTGAAGCCTTGGATTGCTGCTATCCCGGGGCGCGCCCTGTCACGCGGTCCAACAGGCCCCGGCCGTCCTCGGGCCAGTCGTTTCCGCGCCAGGCCACATGCTGGTCCGGCCGGACCAGGGTGTAGCGCGTGGGGTAGAGGCTGGCAACACCGCCCTCCTCGCACTGCAGCACCTTGAGCGGCAGCCGGGCGTCCGCGCACTGCAGCCGGATGCGTTCCAGCTCGGCCCTGTCGGCCTGCGGCGCGGCGAGCAGGGTGAAGCCCGGGCCGAACAGGTCGTACAGGGAGCTGCCGTCGTGCAGCCAGGCATGCGGGGCCAGGCTGCCCGGGCGCGAGGTGGGCACGTAGTTGATGAAGTCACGGGCCGGCGCTGCCGTGCCATCGGGCACGGTGACCGGCGAATCCTCGTAGCGGTAGCCCAGCACCACCCCCAGGGTGGCGAACTCGCGCATCTTGGTGGCCTGGATGCGCACGCCGATCTCCGCGCGCAGGCGCCGACCTTCGGGCGTGTCGTCCTCCACGCCTGCGGCGGACAGCTGGTTGCCCAGCACCGCGTGGTTGGCCTCGGCCTCGGCCATTACCCACTCGTGCACCGGCCGGCGCTCGGCCTCGTAGCTGGCCAGCAGGGCATCGCCGCCCCAGCCCTGCAGCCGCGCGGCGAGCTTCCAGCCCAGGTCGACCCCGTCGGCCACGCCCATGTTCATGCCGTAGCCGCCAAACGGCGGATGCAGGTGGCAGGCATCCCCGGCCAGGAACACGCGGCGGTCGCTGTAGCGGTCGGCAATCAGGCGGCTGGCCACCCACTCGTCGCTGCTCAGCACCTCGTAGGGCAGGTCCAGGCCGGTGGCCTGGCGGATCAGGGCGGCGGCGTCCAGGTCCGACAGCTTCACGCCCTCGGGCACCCGGGTGGGCATGAAGAACCAGGTGTCGCCCCGGTCCATGGGCCCGATGAGGCTGGGCAGCTCGGTGTTGACCTGCCAGTACATGATGGCCGGACCATGGCGGTGCGCCTGGGCCAGGCCCGGGGCGCGAAACACGATGTTGTAGTTGCGCGAGAGGCCGTAGGTGCCCTCCATGCGCGCACCGATGAGCTCGCGCACCTTGCTGCGCGCGCCGTCGGCGCCCACCACGTAGTCGGCGCGCACGCAGAAGTCGGTGTCGCCCACCCGGTCGTGCAGATGGACCTCGACGCCCTCTTCGTCCTGGTCGAAGCCGCCAAGCTCGCAGTTGAAGCGCAGCTCCACGCCGGGCAGCGACTGGGCATGGGCACGCAGCACCTCTTCCACCGTGTACTGCGGAATCCACTGCGCATGTTCGGAGTACAGCGGGTTGCGTCCCGGCGCGCAGTACATGGCGTTCTCGAAGCGGGTGAGCTCGGGCCCGGCCAGGCGGGTGACGAAGACCACGTTGGAGGGGTAGTCCATGCCCAGCGGCGATGCGGCGCGCAGCTGGTCGGCGATGCCCCAGCGGCGCAGGTGCTCGCGGGTGCGCACATTGGTGGTCTTGGCGCGCGGGGCATAGCCCACGCGGTCGTTGCGCTCCACCAGCAGGCAGCGGATGCCGCGGTGGCCGAGTTCTATGGCGAGCGCCAGGCCCACGGGGCCGGCACCGACGATCAGGACCTGGACGGATTGCATGGCGGGACTTTTTTCGGGATCTGGATCAAGGGCATGGGGCGATCGTAGGCAGTGGCCCGCGTCTGCGAAAGACGGCAGAATTCGCACACTGATCGAAATTTGCGATCACCCGGCAGCCTTGGAGCGTTCATGAAATTCAATGCCCTGCGCGACTTCCTGGCCGTGGCCGAGCGCGGCAGCCTGCGCGGCGCGGCGCGCCACCTGGGCAGTGCCCAGGCCGCCCTGAGCCACAGCATCCAGGAGCTGGAGAAGGACCTGGGCGTGCCGCTGTTCGAGCGCAACAGCCGCGGCGTGTCGCTCACGCCCATGGGCGAGGTGTTCCTGCGCCGTGCCCGCTCCGTGGTGGAAGACGTGCGCCGCGCGCGCGAGGAGATCGACCAGCTGCGCGGGCAGGTGCACGGTCGCCTGGCCATCGCCATGTCCAGCGTGCCGCACCTGGCGCTCTACCCGGGGGCGCTGCGCGCCTTCCGCCAGCGCTACCCCGAGGTGCGGCTGGACATCATGGACGCGGTGTACCCGCGCGTCGAAGCGCGCCTGCTCGACGGCAGCCTGGACTTCTACGCCGGCCCCGCGCCTGCGGACACGGCGGTGGGGCTGGCGGTGGAGAGGCTGTTCGACAACACCCGCGTGGTCGTCGGGCGCAAGGGGCATCCGCTGGCCGGCGCCCGCTCCCTGAAGGAGCTGGCCGGTGCGGAGTGGATCACCAGCTCGGTGACCTACAAGGCCGAGGAGGAGATCGGCCCGCTGTTCCGCCAGCACGGCCTGCCGCCGCCGCGGCTGGTGATGAGCTCGCACTCCACCCTGACCTTCCTCACGTCCATGGTCTATTCCGACCTGCTCATGGTCCTGCCGATCCAGTGGACGCAATCCCCCCTGCTTGGGCTGGTGCAGCAGATCCCGGTGCGCGAGCTGATCCCCGCGCCACCGATCTGCCTGGTGGCCCGCGGCGGCATGCCGCTGACGCCCGCGGTCGGGTACTTCTGCGACATGCTGCGGCGCGAGGCGCACCGGGTGGCGCAGCCGCCAGCCTAGCCATCAGACCCCGGCGCAGATCCCGTCGGCGCGTGGGTCGGTCGCGCCCTCGATGCGCCCGTCGGGATGGAAGGCCACCGCCCCGGCATGGCCCATCATGTCCTCGAAAGCGCCCACCACCTGCACGTCGTGGCCGGCCGCGCGCAGCCGGTCCACCAGGGCCGGGTCCACGCGCGATTCGAGCTTGAGGTTGGTGGACTGGTCGCCCCAGGTGCGGCCCAGCAGCCAGCGCGGCGCGGTCACCGCGGCCTGCATGTCCTGGCCGAAGAGCACATGGCGCGTGAACACCGCCGCCTGCGTCTGCGGCTGGCCCTCGCCGCCCATGGTGCCGTAGGCCAGCACGCGCCCGTCCTTGAGGTGCGCCAGCGCCGGGTTCAGGGTATGGAACGGCAGGCGCCCGGGCGCCAACTGGTTGGGCCCGGCGCCCAGGGTGAACGAAGCGCCGCGGTTCTGCCAATGCAGGCCGGTCTCGGGCAGCACGATGCCGCTGCCGAACTCCCAGTAGATGCTCTGGATGTAGCTGACGACAGTGCCGTGGGCATCGGCGGCGCCCATCCATACCGTGTCGCCGGGCTCCGTGGGCTCGGGCCAGGGCGCGGCGCGGGCCTTGTCGATGCGCGCGGCCTCGGCATCAAGGGAGCTGGCCTGCAGGAAGGCCGCTGGATCGGCGCGCATGTACGCGGGGTCGCCCACATGCCGGTTGCGCCAGGCGAAGGCCTGCTTGGTCGATTCCACCAGGCCGTGCACATGGTCGAAGCCCTCGGCCTGACCCACGCCCAGGCGGTCGAACAGGCCCAGGATGGCCAGCGAGGACACGCCCTGCGTGGGCGGCGGCTGGTTGAACACACTGCCGGCCGACAGCTGCACCGACAGCGGTGCCACCTGCGCGGCGTGCCAGCCCTCCAGGTCGGCCAGCGCCAGCGGGCTGCCCAGGGCCTGCAGGTCGCGCGCCATGCTGCGCGCCAGGTCGCCGCGGTAGAAGTCGTGCAGCCCGGCCTCGGCCAGGCGCTGCAGCGTGGCCGCAATGCGCGGCTGGCGCAGGGTGTCGCCGCGGTGCGGCTGGCCCTCGGGTGCAAAGGCGGCCGCGAAGCCGGGCACATGTTCGAGCTCGGCCCACTTGGCGCGCGTCAGCTCGACCTGGGAGGTGGTGATGGGCATGCCCTCGCGCGCATGGCGGATCGCGTCTTCGAGCAGGCGCGCCAGCGGCAGCGGCTTGCCGCCCCAGGCGCGGGCCACTTCCAGGGCCTCGGCCCAGCCGCCGATGGCACCGGCCACGGTGAGCGCCGCGCGCGGTCCGCGCGTGGGGATGGCCGCGTCTCCATGCGCCTGGTAGAAGGCCGCGTCCGCCGCCTGCGCCGCGCCGCCGCAGGCGCGCACTGCGACCGGGGCCGCCGTGCCCGGCGTGTGGATGAGCCAGAAGCCATCGCCGCCCAGGCCGTTCATGTGCGGGTAGACCACCGCGATGGCGGCGGCTGTCGCGACCATGGCCTCCACCGCGTTGCCGCCCTCGCGCAGCACGGCAGCGCCGGCCTGTGCAGCCAGGTGGTGGGGAGCGGTGACCATGCCACCGCGGCTTTGCAGGCTGTGCAACATCGAGAAGTCTCCGGTTATGGGGAAAGATGCTAGTCCATCAGCGAGACATGCGCTGCCACCACGCACCAGCCCTGCCCGGGCATGCGCACCCAGGTCTGCTGCTGGCGGCCAGTGCGCGCGCTGCCCTCGCGCGTGAATTCGGTGCTGGTGGTAGCGAAGTCGCGCCCGTAGGCCGTGATGCAGGTATTGCGCAGCGTGCGCGCCAGGCCCGCAGGCGAGCGGCCGCTGCGAAAGGCGCAGATGGCGTCGATGCCGTAGAGGCATTCCGTGGCGCCATAGCGCACGGTCTGCGGGCCGTGGAAGAACAGCGCGTCGAGCACGTCCACCTCGTTGTGGACCAGCGCATACTCGTAGCGCGCAAACGCAGCCGTGACCTCGGCGAGGACATCGGGCAGGTTGATGGTTGTCGTGCTGTCGTTCATATCAGTGTCCACCGCCGAGATACGCCCGTGTGAGGGCATCGTTGGCCGCGATCTCGGCCGCCGTGCCCTGGGCCACCACGCGCCCGCCTTCGAGCACATAGGCCCGGTCGGCCAGCGAGAGGGCCAGCGCCGCCATCTGGTCCACCAGCACCAGGGTCATGGATTCGTCGCGCAGGCGCGCCAGCGAGGCGAACAGCTCCTCGATGACCTTGGGCGCCAGGCCCAGAGAGGGCTCGTCGAGCAGCAGCACGCGCGGGCGGCTCATGAGGGCGCGGGCAATGGCCAGCATCTGCTGCTCGCCGCCCGAGAGCAGGCCGGCGCGCTGGTACAGGCGCTCGCGCAGGCGCGGAAAGCGCTGCAGCATCTCTTCCACCCGGGCCTCGCGGCCCTCAGGGTGCAGGAAGGCGCCCAGCCGGATGTTGTCGAGCACCGAGAGCTCGGGGAAGACCTGGCGCCCCTCGGGTACCAGCACCAGGCCGCGCGCCACGATCTGCTCGGCGCGCAGCGGGCCCAGTTCCACCCCCTGCAGGTGGATGCCGCCCGACACGGGCCGGTGCAGGCCGGCCAGGGTGCGCATCAGCGTGGACTTGCCGGCGCCGTTGGCGCCCAGCAGGGCCACCATCTCGCCCTGGCGCACGCGCAGGTCCACGTTGTGCAGCACGGGCTCGGCACCGTAGCCGGTGGTGAGCCGGCCCACACCCAGCACCTCGGGCGCATCGCCCGGCAACTGGCGGCCGACGGCGGCATGCACCGCCACGGCGCCGCCTTCGCCCTCGCCCAGGTAGGCCTTGCGCACGGCGGGATGGGCCTGCACCTCGGCCGGCGTGCCCTCGGCCAGGTGGCGGCCCGACTCCATGACCACCACATGGTCCGACAGGCCCATGACGAGCGCCATGTCGTGCTCCACCAGCAGCACGCCCACGCCCTGGTCGGCAATGCGGCGCAGCAGCGCGGAAAGCTGGTCCTTGTCCTCGGTGGACAGGCCGGCGGCCGGCTCGTCAAGCAGCAGCACCTCGGGCCGCAGGGCCAGGGCGCGGGCGATCTCCACCAGGCGCCGGTCGACGTGGGCCAGGTCGGCCGCCGGCACCTGCACGGCACCCTTGTAGCCGCACCAGGCCAGCAGGGCGCGCGCTTCGTCCCGCGCGCCGGGCGAGCACACGCGGCCATCGCCCAGCAAGGGGCCCAGGGTGCCGCGTGCCAGCGCCAGGGCCACGTTGTCGAGCACGCTGAGCGAACCGAAGAGCTGCGAGGTCTGGTAGCTGCGCGCCACGCCGGCCCGCGCGATGCGCCAGGCACCGCGGCCCTGCAGCGGCTCGGCGCCCAGCAGCGCGCCGCCGCTGGTGGGGGTGTAGAAGCCGCTGAGCATGTTGAGCACCGTGCTCTTGCCCGCGCCGTTGGGCCCGATCAGGCTGGTGACGGCACCGGGGCGCACGGCAAACGACAGCTCGCTCACCGCGCGCACGCCGCCGAAGACCATGGACAGGCCCTGCGCGCCCAGCGCCCTGCCCTGTGCCGGCTTCAGGGCCGGCAACGCGTCGCCATGCGCGGCAGCGCCATCCATGGGCGCGGGTGCGCTGCGGTGCAGCCGCGCCAGCAGCCCCACCAGGCCCTGTGGCGCCACCCACAGCACCACCAGCAGCAGTGCGCCGAAGAACAGCAGGCGGTACTCCTCCAGGCTCGAGAGCAGCTCGGGCAGCAGGCCGACGATGACGGCGCCCACCAGCGGCCCGGCGATGCTGCCCGCGCCGCCGATCATCACCACCAGCACAAACAGGATGGACTGCAAAAAGGAAAAGCTGTGCGGCGTGACGAAGCCCGAGAGCGGCGCATACAGCCCGCCCGCCAGCCCCGCCAGCAGGGCCGAAAGGGCGAAGGCCACGGTCTTCACGGCCAGCGGGTTCAGGCCGATGGACTCGGCCGCCGTCTCGGAATCACGCACCGCACGCAGCGCGGCGCCCCAGGCGCCCCGCGACAGCCGCACATAGGCCAGCAGCGCCAGCGCCACGGCCACGATGGCCAGCACCGCGATGGCCCGTTCGCCGCGCAGCGCATCGATGCCCAGTGCCGGTGCGGCGATGCCCATGATGCCGTTCTGCCCGCCCGTGAGGTCGCGCATCTCCACCGCGCTGTGCTCCACGATCAGGCCGAAGGCAATGGTCACCATGGCCAGGTAGGGGCCCTTGACGCGCAGCGCCGGCAACGCGAGCAGCGCGCCCATGGCGCCGGCCAGCACGGCCGCGACCGGCCAGGCGGCCCAGAAGCTCCAGCCCGCCTTGGTGGTGAGGATGGCCACCGCATAGGCGCCGATGGCGTAGAAGCCCACATGCCCGAAGGACACCTGGCCCGACAGGCCGAGCAGCACGTTCAGGCCGATGCCCACCAGCGCCAGCAGCGCCACATTGGCCAGCACGAAGACGTAGTAGCCGTTGACCTGCGTGGCCAGCGCCAGGCCCACGGCCACGCCCAGCGCGGTGAGGCCCAGCAGCGCCGGCATGGCCAGCCCGCGTGCGGACGAAGGAAGGTGAAGGGATGCAGTCTGCATGGAAAGAGGCGTGTTCTTCTTCGTCATACCTTGCGCACCAGGGCACGCCCGAACAGCCCGTTGGGGCGCACGGCCAGCGCCACGATGACGAGCGAGAAAGTGAGGATCTGCGTGTAACCCGAGCCCAGCGTGGAGGTGATCAGCGCCTCGGCCACGCCGAAGAGCAGGCCCGCGGCCATGACGCCCCAGGCACTGCCGATGCCGCCCAGGATGGCGACCGCAAAGGCCTTGAGGCCGAACAGCGTGCCCATGTCGGACTGCACGTTCACGAGCGGCGCGATGAGCACGCCGGCCACGCCCGCGAACACGGCCGACAGCGCGAACGCCGCCGACACCACGCGCCCGATGGGAATGCCCATGAGCCGCGCCGCATCGCGGTTCTGCACCACGGCCAGCATCGCCGTGCCCCAGCGCGTGCGCCGCGCCACGAAGTGCAGCACGGCCGCCAGCACCAGGCCGATGGCCGGGATGAGCAGCTGCAGCGGGTACACGCCCAGGCCGATGTCGCCCAGCGTCATCGGTGCCTGGGCCAGGGGCGAGGGCAGGCTGCGCGGCTCCTTGCCGAAGGTGAACATGGCCAGGTTGTCGACCACGATGCCCAGCGCCACGGTGGCCATGAGCCAGGCGTCCGAATTGCGGCGCGCGAACGGCCGCACGGCGAAGAACTCCACGGCCAGGCCGTAGAGCGCGCACAGCAGCAGCGCCAGCAGCACGCCCAGCGCCATGGGCCAGCCCAGCACCATGGCAAAGCCGTAGGTGAGCACGGCGCCCAGCATCATGGAACTGCCCTGGGCGAAGTTCACGGTGCCGGAGACCACGAAGGTGACGTGAAAGCCCAGGGCCATGAGCCCGTACATGCTGCCCAGGCCGATGCCGCTGATGAGGGCGGAGAGAAAGAGCATCGTGGTGATCGAAGAAGAGAGAAAAGGCAGGAAAGATCCCGCGCCATGCAGGGCGCGGGACCGCGTGGCGTGCAGGGCTTATTTTTCGAGGCCGACTGGCAGGATGCGGTTGCCGATGAACTGTGCCCAGACGTAGTCGTTCTCGCTCAGCGCGTCGTGGTTGGCTTCGCTGAAGGGCTTGTCATAGCCCTTGATCAGACCCTCGTACTTGCCGATCTTGTAGAAGCCCTGGCGCACGGCGTCGCCATCGGTGCTGCCGGCCTGGGTGATGGCCAGGGCCGCCAGCTGCATGGCGTCGTAGGCATTGGCCACGCCCACGGCGGGGGTGATGTTGTCGGGGCCCTTGATCTCGGGGTACTTGGCCTTGAGCGCCGCCACCACCTTCTCGCCCACCGGGCCTTGCTTGCCGAAGAAGCTGTAGGTCTGCACGAAGTGCACGTTCTTGGCGTTGGGGCCGGCCAGTTCGGTGAAGCGGCCGCCCGCGGGGCCCCAGTGCGAAACGATGGGCACCTGCCAGCCCATGCGGTCCAGCGACTTGACCACCTGGGCCGAGGGGCCCACGTTGCCCACCAGGAACAGCGCGTCGGCGCCGGCGGCCTTCAGGCGCGTGAGCTGGGGCACCACGTCCACGTCGCTGTCGCCGAACTTCTCGATGCCGGCGGCCTTCATGCCCTTGGCCGTCAGCGCTGCAGTGAGGCCCTTCTCGTTGGACTCGCCCCAGGGGTTGTTCACGAGGATCATGCCGGGGTTCTTGGCATTGAAGGTCTTTTGCGCATAGGCCAGCATGCCGCGATCGACGATCTCGTCCACGGCCGAGACGCGGAACGCGAAGTTGGGCTTGGCGCCGTTCTTGGTCACCGGCGTGCCTGCGGCCCAGGGGCCCATGAAGGGCACCTTCTCCTGGTTGGCCAGCTGCACGATGGCGATGGAGACCGGCGTGTCCAGCCCGCCGAAGAGCACGGCCACCTTCTCCTTGTAGATCAGTTCGCGCGCTGCGGTCACGCCCTTGGCGGGGTTGGCCTCGTCGTCGCGGCGCACCAGTTCGAGCTTGCGGCCGCCGAGCAGGCCGCCCTTGGCGTTGATCTCCTCGATGGCGATGGTCAGGCCGCGCGTGATGGCGTCTCCCGCCAGCGCCGACTGGCCCGAGAGCGCGGTGACCAGGCCAACCTTGATCGGATCGGCGGCATGGGCGGTGCCCAGGACAGCCCAGGCCGCGGTGGCGAGGGTGGCGGCGGCAAAGCGGCGGCGGGTGGTGAAGGGCATGGCGGTTCTCCTGCAATGGCGGGTGGACGGGGATGAACGGATCGGTGGGCGGGATTCGGCCCGCCTCGGGAGGCTCCATCAGCAAGCACCGTGCCAATGTCAACAAACACAGATATTTATTGGCAACTTCATTGATATGTAATTGTCGACAATCTGGCACATGCTTTGCTGACAACAAGAACAAAGGGGCGTTCACCGTGTTCTGCCCCATTCCGAAGCACCGCCGTCGCATTTCGCACCCCGGTGGTGCAACCAGGAGCACCAACATGCAGCAGCAACCATCCACACCGCCCTCCCAGGACGCCGGCGCCATCGTCGAAGAGTTCCTGCGCCTGGTGATGATTCCCGACCCCGTGGCCGCCAGCCGCTTCGTCGCACCCGGCCTGGCCATCCGCTTCACGGGCGGGCGCCCCATGCGCCAGCCGGCCGAGTGCAGCGCCTTCAACGCCACGCGCTATGCCTGGGTGAAAAAGAAGTTCGAGAGCACCGACGTCGTGGCCGGTGCCACCCACGAAGAGGCCGTGGTCTACAACACCGGCACGCTCTACGGCGCCTGGCCCGATGGCACGCCGTTCGAGGGCAACCGCTATGTGGACCGCTACGTGCTGGAGCGCGGCCTGATCGTGCGCATGGACGTGTGGAACGACAGCGCCGAATGGCTGCTGGTGCGCGCCGGTCTGGCCGCGCCCTGGTCCACACCAGAGGCCGGCGCATGATCACCAGCATCTATGGCGACGGACCGCTGCCCACCCATGGGCGCTTCGGCTACAGCCCCATTACCCGCCGCCCCGACTACACCTGGCCGAACGGCGCGCGCCTGGCGGTCTACCTGGGCTTCAACCTGGAGCATTTCGCCTTTGGCGGCGGGCTGGGGGCGCGCATCGGCCCGGCCTCGCCCGAGCCCGACGTGCTCAACTACAGCTGGCGCGAGTACGGCAACCGCGTGGGCGCCTGGCGCTGCCTGGAACTGTTCGACCAGCTGGCCCTGCCGGCCGGCTGCATTGTGAACACCGCGCTGTACGACCACTGCCCCGAACTGCTGGCCGCCTGCGCAGCGCGCGGCGACGAGCTGATCGGCCACGGCCACACCAACTCCGAGCGCCAGGGCGATTTCGCCGAGGCCGAGGAAGCCGCGCTGCTGGTCGCCTGCCGCGAGCGCATCGCACAGGCCAGCGGCGGCGCGCCTGCGGGCTGGCTCTCGCCCTGGATCTCGGAGAGCCCCACCACGCCCGACCTGCTGGCCGAGGCCGGCTACCGCTACACCCTGAACTGGGCGCACGACGACCAGCCCGTGCCGATGCGCACGCGCAGCGGCCAGCGGCTGTGGTCGGTTCCCTACCCGCAGGAGCTCAACGACATTCCGATGATCATTGCGCGCCAGCTCGACGGCAAGGACTTCGCGCAGATGATTGTCGACAACTTCGACGAGATGCTGCAGCAGTCGGCGCGGGAGCCGCTGGTCATGGGCATCGCCCTGCACCCCTACCTGGTGGGCCAGCCCTACCGGCTGCGCCACCTGCGCCGCGCGCTGGAGCATGTGGCCCGCGCACGCGACGCCGGCGCCATCTGGTTCACCACGCCCGGCGCCCTCTGCGACCACGTGGATGCCTTGTTCCCCTCTGCCTGAGCCCCACCCCATGCACAGCCCCATCGCTTCCCCCGGCCTGCCCTTCACCGACACCGCCAATGCCTGGGTGCCGCACGGCCACTTCGTGATCGAAGGAGCAGCCCACGGCCCCCTGGCCGGCCTGCGCTTTGCCGCCAAGGACGTGTTCGACGTGGCGGGCCAGCCCACGGGCGCGGGCAACCCCGCCTGGCTGGCCAGCCACCCGGTGCCCGCGCGCCACAGCGCGCTGGTGCAGCAGCTGCTCGACGTCGGCGCCACGCTGTGCGGCAAGCTCGTCACCGATGAGCTGGCCTACAGCATCCACGGCCACAACCTGCACTACGGCATGCCGCTCAACAGCGCCGCACCCGAGCGCATCCCGGGCGGCTCGTCGAGCGGTTCGGTCGCGGCCGTGGCCGCCCGGCTGGTGGACTTTGCGCTGGGCACCGATACCGGTGGCTCCACCCGCGTGCCGGCCAGCTACTGCGGCGTGTGGGGTCTGCGCACCACGCACGGCCTGGTATCGCGCGCCGGCCTGGTGCCGCTGCACGAGAGTTTCGACACCGCGACCTGGTTCGCGCACGACCCCACCACCTTCGAGCGCGTGGCCCAGGCACTGCTCCCGGCCACCCCCTTTGCAGCCTTGCGCGCAGTGCAGCTGCAGGATGCGGCCGCCGAGGCCGATGCCGAGGTGGCTGCGCTGCTGCCCCGGGTGGGCGAAGTGCTCGCCACGCTCCTGCCCCAAGGGGTGGGTACGGCCACGGCGGCCCAGGGCAGCGCGCTGGAGGACTGGCGCCGCCACTATGTGGCCTGGGGTGCCCATGAGGCCTGGCAGGCCCACGGCGCATGGATCAGCGCCAACGCCCCCGGCTTCGAGGCGGCCATTGCGGGACGCTGGCAGGCCGCATCGGAGGTCACGGCCGAAGCCGCCGGCGCGGCGCGTGCCGCAGGCCTGGCGGCGCGCGCCCAGGTGCGCGCACTCGTCGGCAGTGGCACGGTGCTGGTCCTGCCCTCGGCGGCCAGCGTGGCGCCGCTGCGCAGCGCAGAAGGTGCGGAGATCGACGCCATCCGCGCACGCACCCTGCGCATCTGCTGCATTGCCGGGCTGGCCGGGCTGCCGCAGGTGAGCCTGCCGCTGGCCACGGCCGGGGGCCTGCCGGCAGGGGTGTCGCTGATCGGCCCGGCCGGCAGCGACCTGGCCCTGGTGCGCCTGGCGGTACGGGTCTGGCAGGCGCTGCAGGACGGCGCACGCTGAAGGCGCGACAATGGGGGCAACAACATCCGCCGGACCGCGCGACGACAGACAGCAGCCGATCCGGGCGAACACCATGGCCACCAAGACAACTCCCCGCGCCGGCGCCAGGCCGCCGCGGGCCACCCCCTCGACCACCGCTCCTGCGGTCGTGCCGCTCAAGGCGGCCACGCCGCTGCTGGAAAGCGAGCTTCCCGGTCTGCCGGGCCTGCGCACGGGCGACGACGTGGAGACACGCATCTACAACACGGTGTACGAGAGCGTGATGACCCAGCGCCTCACGCCCGGCACCAAACTGCCCGAGGCCTCGCTGTGCGAGCTGTTCGACGTGCGCCGCGCCACCGTGCGCAAGGTGCTGCAGGCGCTGGCGCACGACCACATCGTGGAGTTGCGCCCGAACCGCGGCGCCATCGTGGCCGAGCCCACGCCCGAGGAGACGCGCCAGGTGTTCGAGGCGCGCCGCGCGCTCGAAGGCTCCAT
This sequence comes from Acidovorax sp. CF316, assembly GCF_000276605.1. Taxonomy (GTDB): domain Bacteria; phylum Pseudomonadota; class Gammaproteobacteria; order Burkholderiales; family Burkholderiaceae_C; genus Acidovorax. Next base: position 13,201 of record NZ_AKJX01000141.1, read on the forward strand.
CGTGCGCCTGGCCACGCGGCATGCCACCCCCGAGGACATCGCCTCGCTGCGCCAGCAGCTGGAGGAAGAGCACCACGCCATGCACCGCTTCACCCAGCCCGCCTGGGCACGGCTGGCCAGCGCCTTCCACCTGCGGCTGGCCGAGCTGTCACGCAACCCGGTGCTGCAGCGCTACCTGATGGAGCTGGTGTCGCGCTGCTCGCTGATCGTGGCGCTGTACGAGCCGCCCGGCAAGGCCTCGTGCGAACACGAAGAGCATGCGCGCGTGGTCGACCTCATCGCCCAGGGCGACGCCGACGGCGCTGCGCGCGAGATGGAAGCCCACCTGCTGGCGCTGGAGCACAGCATCACGCTGCAGCAGGAGCGCAGCGACAACAACCTGGCGCGCATGCTCGGGATGGCCTAGCTCTTTTCTCAGCCCTCGGTGGCCTGTGAGCGAGCCAGGCGCTCGCTCTGCCAGTACACGTCGTCGCCACCGTCCATGCGGTTGAGCACGCGGGCCAGCACGAACATCAGGTCCGACAGGCGGTTCAGGTACTGGCGCGGCGCGTCGTTCAGGGTTTCCTCGCTGCCCAGGCCCACGACCACGCGCTCGGCGCGCCGGGCCACGGTGCGGCACACGTGGGCCTGCGAAGCAGCGCGCGTACCGGAGGGCAATACGAACTCCGCCAGCCTGGGCAGCGATGCGTTGTAGTGCGCCAGCGCCTCGTCGAGCTGCAGCACGGCCTCGGGCTTGAGCAGTTCGTAGCCCGGAATGGACAGCTCGCCGCCCAGGTTGAACAGCTGGTGCTGGACCTGCACCATCAGGCTGCGCACGTCGTCGGGCAGGGGCTCGCACAGCAGCAGGCCGATGTGGGAGTTGAGCTCGTCGACATCGCCCATGGCATGCACGCGCGTGCTGTTCTTGGACACGCGCTGGTCATTGCCCAGGCCGGTGGTGCCGGCGTCGCCCGTGCGGGTGGTGATGGCGCTGAGTCGATTGCCCATGGAAGTCTCCTGTGCGCAGCGCCTGCAGGGAGTTCGGCAACGCTGGTTGGTGAATGGGGGGGATGCCGACGCAGGTGCACGGCACCCTCCTCGGCAGGCATGGGCGGTATTGTCATCCATCGCCGCACACGGGGGGCTGGGGAACAGGCGTGAAAGCGCCATTGAAAAGGCAAATGCAGTGAGCGCCACCGTGCCTCTGAAAGGCAGGTGTCACTTCACTGCATCGCGAAATGGGGTGCGGGCATTGCGCCACCCGCCGGGCGGGGCCGGTGGGCGGCACCCGCCCCAGGGCGGATGCCGGCCACACCGGATTCATCCATCGCCATGGCGGCGATCACTGGACCGTGGCGCGGCGGTTGGCAGCGTCGATCTCGGCGGTGGAGACCAGGCCATTCTTGGCGCTGGACTGCATGCCGGCCCAGGCGTCGGCGTGGTAGCGGTCCCATTCGGCGCGCGACACCATGCCGTCGCCGTTGGCGTCCATCAGGCGGGCATTGGTCTTCTTTTCAGCGTTGGCAGCGGCCTTGCCGCCAGCAGCGGTGGCATCGATTTCAGGGGCCGGAGCGCCCTTGCCCATGCCGGCAGCGGGGTTGGCCACGGCGACCGACGAATTGGCCTTCTTGTTGTCGACCTTGTTCTGTGCGGAGGTGGCGGCTGCGCCACCCGATGCGGATGGGCTCACTTCGGCGGGGGTCTTGCCCACGCCAGCGGGGGCCTGTGCCAATGCGGCACTGCAGGCGAGAACAGCCAGGGAAGCGATGAGGGTGTGCTTGGTAGTCATGGGAGAGTCCTTGTCAAAAGAAGAGCGTTGATTGCTCTGGGTCCATTGTTCAGGCCCGTCGTGGGCGGGGCTGTAGGACTTGCGCAGGGACTGGCGTGGGACTCGGGGCGCCCTGGCTCGGGCCTGCTTGGGCGCAGTCGGCCAGGCGTCCTACACCAAGAGTTACACCGGGCAGGCAAATGTAGGCGCGCGCAACAGCAGGCAAAATGACTGGATGCCCGATGCCATCTGCGGTGCAATGGCAGCCTGTCAACTTCGGAGCACACCACCCATGAAGACCCCAACGACCCTGAACACCAAACCGCTCAAGGCCGCCCACCCCTTCGATGCCAGCAGCGCCCTGCTGTTCGCCGTGCTGTCCATCGGTGCCATCACAGCCGCGCCCTCCGCCCATGCGCAGAGCGCCACCAACAACCCGCCGCTGACCGCCCCGGCCAACGCCACGCGGCCTGCAGCACCCAGCCTGGGAGTGACCCCGCCCATCCCCCACAGCGCCACCACCCCATCGCCCGCCCTGGCGCCACAGCTCGGCGGTACGGCCGGCACCACCCAGCAGGTGCAGAACTCGCAGGCCGGCGTCGCCTTTGCGCGCGCCGATGCCAACCGCGATGGCCAGTTGAGCCCGCAGGAGGCCGTGATGCTGCCCGCCATCAGCGAGAAATTCGAGGCGCTGGACCGCAACAAGGACAAGTTCCTGTCGCTCGAAGAGTTCGCGCTGGCCACCAAGTCCTGACCGGGCCCTCCCTTCATCCATCCCAAGGCACGCTGCGGCGTGCCTTTTTTTTGTACCCTGCCCGTGCCTTCAGTCGTGCAGCGACGAAAGGAACTGCTGCAGCTCGGGCGTCTTCGGGCTGCCGAAGAGTTCGGCAGGTGTACCGGTCTCATGCACGCGGCCCTGGTGCATGAAGACCACGCGGTCACTGACCTTGCGCGCGAACGCCATCTCGTGCGTGACCATCATCAGCGTCATGCCTTCGAGCGCGAGCGACTCCACCACGCGCAGCACCTCGCCCACGAGCTCGGGGTCCAGCGCCGAGGTGATCTCGTCGCACAGCAGCACCTGCGGCTCCATGGCCAGCGCACGGGCGATGGCCACACGCTGCTGCTGGCCGCCCGAGAGCTGGTCGGGCATGGCGTCGAACTTCTCGGCCAGGCCCACGCGTTCGAGCAGCTGGCGCGCCTGCTCGGCCGCGGCCTTGGCGTCGCGCGCCTTGACCAGCGTGGGTGCCAGCATGATGTTGCGGCCCACGGAGAGGTGCGGGAACAGGTTGAAGTTCTGGAAGATCATGCCCACCTGCTGGCGCAGCGTGCGCATGGCGGCAGGGCTTTCGTGCAGGAGCTTCTGGCCGTTGACGCTGAGCGCGCCCTCCTGGAACACCTCCAGGCCGTTCACGCAGCGCAGCAGCGTGCTCTTGCCCGAGCCGCTCTTGCCGATGATGGCGATCACCTCGCCGCGCTGCACCTTGAGGTCGATGCCCTTGAGTACCTCGTTCGTGCCGTAGGACTTGCGCAGCGCCGTGATGTCCACGATGGGGCGGCCCGGCACGGGTGCGGCGGCCGCGACAGCATCGATCGTTTCAGTGCCGGTTGCCATGGAGTTTCCTTTCGAGGGATTGCGCCACCAGGCTCACCGGGAAGCACAGGGCAAAGTACAGGAGGGCCACGCAGGCGTAGACCAGGAAGGGCTTGTAGGTGGCGTTGGAGATCATGCTGCCGGCCTTGGTCAGCTCCACGAAGCCGATCACCGAGGCCAGCGCCGTGCCCTTGATGACCTGCACCAGGAAGCCCACCGTGGGCGGCACGGCGATGCGCAGCGCCTGCGGCAGCACCACGTGGCGCAGCTGCTCGCGGAAGTTGAGCGCCAGGCTTTGCGCGGCCTCCCACTGCCCCTTGGGGATGGACTCCACACAGCCGCGCCAGATCTCGGTGAGGTAGGCGCTGGTGTAGAGCGTGAGCGCGAAGGCAGCCGCCGTCCACGGCGAGGTCTTGATGCCGAACAGGGCGATGCCGAAGTAGGCCAGGAACAGCTGCATCAAGAGCGGCGTGCCCTGGAAGACCTGCACGTAGGCACTGATGGCGCGCTGCGCGCCGCGCAGTTTGGACAGGCGCAGCACCAGCAGCGCCAGACCCACCAGGCCGCCGCCGATGAAGGCGATGAGCGAGAGGCTCACTGTCCAGCGCGCTGCGCCCAGCAGGTTGCGAAGGATGTCCCAGACGGAAAACTCAACCATGGCGGACTACCTCCCGACCAGGAAACGCGCGCCCACCCAGACCAGCAGGCGCCGGGTCAGCATGGACAGCGCCAGGTACACGATGGTGGCCACGATGAAGGCCTCGAACGCCCGGAAGGTGTTGCTCGAGATCAGGTTGGCCGCGTAGCTCAGCTCGGGCGTGGAGATCTGGCCGCACACCGCCGAACCGAGCATGACGATGATGATCTGGCCCACCATCGAGGGCCACACCTTCTGCAGTGCAGGCGGCAGCACCACGCGGCGAAAGGTCTGGCCGGGCGTGAGGGCCAGGCTGGCAGCGGCCTCCACCTGGCCGCGCGGCGTGGCCTCGATGCCGGCGCGGATGATCTCGGACGAGTAGGCGCCCAGGTTGATCACCATGGCCAGCACCGAAGCGAGCTCGGGCGAGAGCTTGAGCCCCAGCGCCGGCAGCCCGAAGAAGATGAAGAACAGCTGCACGATGAACGGCGTGTTGCGCACCAGCTCCACGTACGCGGCCACGGCCCAGCGCAGCGCCGCCGGGCGCGGGCCCAGGTTGCGCGCCCGGGCCCAGGCGCAGGCCGTGCCCAGCACCAGCCCCAGCACCGTGCCCACGAGGGTGAGCCCTATCGTCCAGGCCACGCCGCGCAGCAGCAGGGGCCACTGCGAGAACACGGCAGAGAAATCCAGTTGGATCAGCATGGTGCGGTTGCCCCGCCGCGCTCGTCACGCGGCGGGCCTGTGCAAGGTGGGTGGAGTGCGCGCGGGCCTCAGGCAGCGTGGGGCTTATTGCGGCAGGTCGCCTGCAGGGCGGCCCAGCCACTTGCTCGACATCTTGTCGATGTCGCCGGACTTCTTCGCCTCGGCAATGATCTCGTTCACGCGCAGGCGCAGCTTGTCCTCGCCCTTGGCCACGCCGATGAAGTTGGGGCTGTCCTTGAGCAGCAGCTTGTACTCGGTGGCCAGGTTGGGGTTCTTGACCATGATGGTGCCGGCCGTCGATGCGCTGGTGGCAATGGCCTGCGTCTGGCCCGAGACGAAGGCCGAGATGCTGCCCGCATGGTCCTCGAAGCGCTTGACGTCCACGCCGGCGGGCGCGACCTTGGCCAGCTCCTGGTCTTCCATGGCGCCGCGCGTCACGGCCACCGACTTGCCGGCCAGGTCGGCAAAGCTCTTGATCGACAGGCTCTTGCTCGCGAACACGGCCTGGAAGAACGGCGCGTAGGCCGCGGTGAAGTCGATCACCTTCTCGCGGTCGGGGTTCTTGCCCAGGGTAGAGATCACCAGGTCGGCCTTCTGCGTCTGCAGGTAGGGGATGCGGTTGGCACTGGTCACGGGGATCAGCTCGACCTTCACGCCCAGCTTGGTGGCGATGTAGCCGGCCATCTCCACGTCCAGGCCCTGGGGCTTGAGGTCGGTGCCGACAAAGCCATAGGGCGGGTAGTCGGTGGGGATGGCGATCTTGATTTCCTTGGCCTTGAGGATGTTGTCCAGCGCGTTCTGCGCATGCGCGGCAGGGGACAGCAGCGCTGCGGCCGACAGGCCGGCGGCGGCCAGCAGGCCCAGGGTGGAACGGCGGGTGGTGGCACGGGGGGTCATAGCAGGGCTCCTAGGTAGGTGGATGCGTCGTCGGACGGTGGGGGAACGGATTTTTTGGCGGCCGCCTTGCGCGGGGCGCGGCCCTTGGCAGGGGTAGCAGGGGCTGCCGCCTCGGGCGCGGCAGCGCTCTTGCGCACCGGCGCCAGCGCGTCGCGCAGCTCGGCCAGCGGGTCGTGGGCTGCCTGCAGGCGCAGCGCGTCCTGCACGGTGCCGATGTGTTCGGACATCAGGGCCTCGGCGCGGGCAATGTCGCCGGCCTCCAGCGCCTCGACGATGCGCACGTGGTCGGCGCAGGACTGGGCCGCGTCGTGCGAGGACTGGTAGAGCATGGCGATCAGCGTGGTGCGCGCCGTGAAGTCGCGCAGCGTGTCGGCCAGCAGGCTGTTGCCCAGGCACTCGGCCAGGCAGACGTGGAAGTCGCCCAGCAGGAAGCTGCGCGCCCCCACGTCGCTGCCGGCCAGGGCCGCCTTCTCGCGCTGCAGGTGGTTCTTGAGCTGGCGCACGGCCGCCTTGTCCACCGACTTGAGCTGGTGCAGCAGGCCGAGTTCGATCACGCGCCGGGCCTCGAAGGCCTCGCGTGCCTCGTCCTCGGAGGGTTCGATCACGTACCAGCCGCGACGCGCGCTCACGGTAACGATGCCGCGCGTGGACAGCCGCGTGAGCGCCTCGCGCACGATGGTGCGGCTGCAGTCGAACAGCATGGCCAGCTGCTGCTCGCCCAGGCGCGAGCCCGGGGCCAGCTTCTGGGCCATCACGGCTTCGATGATGCGGTTGCTGATGTCGGTGGCGGAGGTCATTGCAACCCCTTACGCAGAAAGCGTGCCAACTGGTATACAAGCACAATGCACCAGCTTGGCGCACCAATGGGATGCGCAGGCAGCGCTCGCCGCACTACGGCGGCGCACACGGCAGTCGGGTTCTGCTTGGCCCGCCCCGCGTTTGGGCACACCGCCCTAAAATGAATCCCACACCAGATTCCGCCCGGAGACACGCCATGAACGCCCCCACCGCCGCCTCGCACCTGCTGCCCGAAATCCACCTGCGCGAGGTGCCCCAAGCGCTGATCGATGCGCTGCAGGCCCGTTTCGGTGCCCGGTGCTCCCTGGCCCAGGCCGTGCGCGAACAGCATGGGCGCGACGAGGGCTCGCTGCAGGCGCCGCCGCCCTCGGCCGTGGTGTTTGCCGAAAGCACGCAGGACGTGGCAGATGCCGTGAAGCTGGCCGGTCAATACGAGGTGCCGGTGATCCCCTACGGGGCGGGCTCCTCGCTCGAAGGCCACCTGCTGGCCGTGCAGGGCGGCATCAGCATCGACGTCAGCCGCATGAACCAGGTGCTCAGCATCGATGCCGAGGACCTCACCGTGACGGTGCAGCCCGGCATCACGCGCAAGGCGCTCAACGACGCGATCAAGGACACGGGCCTGTTCTTCCCCATCGACCCCGGTGCCGACGCCAGCATCGGCGGCATGTGCGCCACGCGCGCCAGCGGCACCAACGCCGTGCGCTACGGCACCATGCGCGAGAACGTGCTGGCGCTGGAGGTGGTGACCGCCAGCGGCGAGGTCATCCGCACCGGCACGCGCGCCAAGAAGAGCAGCGCCGGCTACGACCTCACGCGCCTGATGGTGGGCAGCGAGGGCACCCTGGGCGTCATGACCCAGATCACGGTGCGCCTGTACCCCCTGCCCGAAGCCGTGTCGGCCGCGATCTGCTCGTTCCCGAGCATCGAGGCGGCCGTGCGCACCACCATCCAGACCATCCAGCTCGGCGTGCCGATCGCGCGCGTGGAGCTGATCGACCACAACACCGTGCGCATGGTCAACGCGCACAGCAAGCTCGGCCTGCGCGAAGAGCCGATGCTGCTGATGGAGTTCCACGGCTCGCCCTCGAGCGTGAAGGAGCAGGCCGAGACCGTGCAGGAGATCGCCAGCGAGTTCGGCGGCAATGCCTTCGAATGGGCCAGCACGCCCGAGGAACGCACGCGCCTGTGGACCGCGCGGCACAACGCCTACTTCGCCGCCGTGCAGAGCCGCCCGGGTTGCCGCGCCATCAGCACCGACACCTGCGTGCCCATCAGCCGCCTGGCGGACTGCCTGCTCGACTCGGTGGCCGAGGCCGATGCCAGCGGCATCCCCTACTTCCTCGTGGGCCATGTGGGCGACGGCAACTTCCACTTCGGCTACCTGCTGGACCCGAACATCCCCGAAGAGCGCGTGACCGCCGAGGACCTGAACCACAAGCTCGTGGCGCGCGCCCTGGCCCTGGGCGGCACCTGCACCGGCGAGCATGGCGTGGGCCTGCACAAGATGGGCTTCCTGCTCGACGAGACGGGCGCCGGCGCGGTGGACATGATGCGCGCCATCAAGCGCGCGCTGGACCCGAAGAACATCCTGAACCCGGGCAAGATCTTCGCGCTGTGACGGCGGCCGCGAGGCCGTTGCCCCGAGCGCAGCCTGGTTTGCGGGCATAAGTCACACTTTCCCGCAGGGCGGTGCGGTGCACTGCGCCCGGTCTGGCGTATCGTGGCCGATTTCCGGCCTGTCCATCCGCCTGCCATGCACGCCCTCGTCCGTCCCCTGGTCCTGCTCATCGCCCTCGCAGGCAGCCTGTTCTTTGGCGGCCTGCTGGCGGTATCCATCGCCCAGCCGGCCTGGGTGGAACAGACCGCCCGCACGATGATCCGGGCGCAGGTCGAGCAGAGGACCGGCGAGAAGGTCGCGACGCTGGACGCACGCTTCCTCGATGGCAAGGCCCGTGTTCTGCTGCAGGAGCACGAACGCGAGATCGCCGCCGTGCGCAAGGCACTCACCGACGGCCTGCCCGCACGCATTGCCGCCATCGCCGCCGAGATGGGCATCCCTGAATGCGAATGCCGCCGGCGCACCACCGAACGCATGGCGCTCAAGCTCGGCACCCTGCAGCAGATGCAGGCGCAGCTCTCGGACCTGATCCGCACACAGTACCTGGAGACGGCCGGCAAGCTGCTGCGCGAACTGCGCATCTTCAGCGGCGCCAATGCCCTGGCCTTCGCCCTGCTGGGCGTGGCCGCTCTCAGGCGCCCCGCAGCCCGGCTGCAGCTGCTGCCTGCGGCGGCCACGCTGCTGCTGGCCACCATCGCCGCCAGCGGGCTCTACCTGTTCGGCCAGAACTGGCTGCACACCATCGTCTTTGGCGACTATGTGGGCTGGGCGCTGCTGGGCTATATTGCGCTGGTCTATGCATGGCTGTGCGACCTGCTGTTCAACCGCGCGCAGGTGACCGCGAACCTGCTCAGCAGCGCAGGCGGCAGCGTCTCGCCATGCTGACCCCTCGAGACCACCACACCCTACCCATGCGCATCGCCTTCGTCTCCGACATCCACGGCAACCTCGCGGCCCTCGAAGCCGTGGCGGCGGACATTGGCCGCCGCGGTGCCGACCGCGTGGTGAACCTGGGCGACAACCTCTCGGGGCCTCTGTTGCCCAGGGAGACGGCGCAGTGGCTCATGGCCTCGGACTGGCTGTCGCTGGCGGGCAACCACGAGCGCCAGGTGCTGCAGCTACGCCCGGGCCACGGCGGCGCATCGGACCAGTACGCGCACAGCCAGCTCACCGAAGCCGAGTTCGCCTGGATGCGCAGCCTCACCCACACCCTGCGCCTGGACGAGAACGTGCTGCTGTGCCACGGCTCGCCGCGCAGCGACCATGAATACCTGCTTGAAACGCTGGACGGCCCGGTGGTCCGCGCCGCCACCCCGGCAGAGATCGACGAGCGCCTGGCGGGCCAGTACGCACCGCTGATCGCCAGCGGCCACACGCATGTGCCGCGCCAGGTGCGCCTGGGTGCCGGTGTGCTGCTGCTCAACCCTGGCAGCGTGGGCCTGCAGGCCTACGACGATGACCACCCCGTGGCCCACAAGGTGGAGAACGGCACGCCTGACGCACGCTACGCCACCGCGGAGTTGACTGAGCGGGGCTGGGCGGTGGAGCACCACCTGGTGCCCTACGACCATGAATCCATGGCCGTGCTGGCCGATCGGAACGGCCGACCCGGGTGGGCGCACGCACTGCGCACGGGAACCATGCCGGAATGAAGCACCCCCTGAGGCGCTTCGCGCCTTCCCCCTCTCTCATATTGCTTCGCAATCTGGGAGGGGGACGC
>NZ_AKJX01000142.1 GCF_000276605.1 Acidovorax sp. CF316
CGCCTTTTCTTGGCCCACCTTCTTTTGGCGACGCAAAAGAAGGTGGGTGCGCCGCCGGGCGCACATCCCGGCTTCCGCCCTCAATCCAGGCACAAGAGGCAAAAGAAGCGCTGAACTCAACGCGCCGGCGAAGCCGCCGAAGCAGCCGAAGCAGCCGGCGTCGCATCACTGGCCCCAGCCGCCGGTGCCGCGACGGGCGGTGTCACCGTCACCCGCGGCACCCACCGATCCAGCCAATGCGCCCGCCAAGCCACAAACACCACCACAACCACTGCAACCAACACGCCCAGAGCCACCCACACAGGGCTTTGGGACTCCGCAAACGGATCATCGAGCATGCGCCGTGCATTGGCCGGCACCTTGGCCACCTGCGACAGGGAACCGCCCAACCGCGTGTTCACCCGCATGCGCCCATTGATCGCCCAGCCACTGGCATCCAGGATCGGCCCCAGGCTGCGCTGGCGCAGCTTGAGCCAGGCGATCAGCATGCTCGGCCCCGAGATCGCGAGCACGATGCCGATGAGGGCCAGGGGGATCCACACCCCCAGGTCCACGAACTTGCCGAAGATGCCCACCAGCACCGCGCTGATGCTGCCCAGCGCCACGCCGATGGCCGCCACCGTGCCCACGTCGGTGCGGCGCGGGGTACCGGGCACGGTCACGCTGCTGGCGTTGGTGCCCACCGTCTTGAGATCGGTGCTGGCCAGGGTGCTGGCGGCCGTGCCCAGTGACTTCTGCGCGCGCGCATCGCTGGCCGATGCACGCTTGGCCACCTGCTCCTCGACCATGCGCACGAACTTCTTGTAGGGCGAGAAGAAGGCCTGGCGGATGCTCGTGGGGTTCTCGATGATGCGGGTGATGGTCGCATCCCAGTCCTTGCCATCGCGGTCGTAGAACACGCCATTGCGGCCTACGAAGAGGAAATCCACGTCGCCTGCGGTGAACGCCGCCACGATGCCCATCTTCTGGCCCTTGCGCGTGCAGTCGCAGTAGGCCAGGTAGGTCTTGGCCAGGCCGGCCAGCTTGGCGTGGCGCGCGGCGTCGGGCACCTGCACCACCAGGTCGCAGCTGCGCGCATCCAGGTACAGGGTGCCGGCCTGGAAGATGGCGCCCCGGCGCTGGTAGAAGGCCGAAAACGAGACGAAATTGTTGAGCAGCTCCAGCAGGTCGCGCTTGAAGCGCAGCAGTTTCTCCAGCCCCAGGGCCTGCTCGTTGTGGGCCTGCTCGGCTTCGTCTTCGCCGATCAGGGCCATCACGCGCTGCTCGGCATCACCCGCGAGCAAGGCCTCGCGCACGTCTTCGTCCAGCGTGTCGAGGCGGGTGGCGGGGCGGTCGGCCAGCCATTGCTGGCAGGGGGCCAGCGATTTCTGGATCAGTTGCCATTCGTCCTGCGTGAGGCTTTCGGCGTTGCTGCGCGCCAGCAGGGGCTCCACCGTGCGCTCGCGGAAGTTGCGCAGGGCCTTGGCCCAGGCCGGGTTCACGCCGTGCCGCAGGGGCAGGGTGCCCCCGGGGGTGATGGGGGCCAGGGGCAGGGTGGTGATGGCTGGCGAGGCCAGGCCCAGGTCCTGGCCCGCCATGGCGCTGTAGCCGTCGAGCGAAGGGTTGAGCGCCGTGGCGGCACGCGGGTCGTAGGCGGCCAGGCGGGTGCGGGCAAAGAAGTCCTCCACCTTGGCCGCCACGGCGTTCATGGCCTCGGTGGCGGCCAGCGTGCGGTCGCCCAGGGCCAGGCCGGTGGTGGCGCCGCGCGCCTGGGCGGCCCAGGCCCTGAGCTGCCCAAGTTCTGCAAAGAACGCCTCGGCACGCTGGCGGTCGATGCCGGGCAACTGCTTGTCGGTGGCGGGCGGAATGCTGCCGTGGGTGGTGATGATGTGGGCGATGGCCTCGCGGGCCACGCTGTCGTCCTTGCCCGCGGTGTCCACGGTGATGATGCCGTCGCCGTTGAAACGCATGCCACTGAGCTGCTGGCTGCGTTCGAGCACGTCGGCCAGCGCAATCGCCGTGGCCTCGGGCCGGCCGGCCATGGCCAACAGGCGCCTGGCCTCCGCGGCCAGCGCGGCGCCTTCTTCTGTGCCGTCGTCGATGGCGCTGATCTCCAGCGTGTCGCCGGGGCGTGCCAGCTCGTCCGCGCTGCGCAGCTGCGCGCAGGCCCAGGCGCAGGCCGCCAGCAGTTCGGGCGGGCGGATGCGGCCATCCTTGTCGGTGTCGATCAGGTCCAGCGTGCGCTCGTCGAACTCGATGCCGCGGGTGGGGCAGGCCAGGGCTACCCAGAGTTTCTGGTCCAGCTCGGCCAGGTGGGCGATGTCCTCGCCGCTCTGGATGATGACCTGGTCCACGCCGCCGGCGCGAAAGAACTGCCAGGCATGCTGGGGTGGCGGCTGCTCGGGCTGCAGCGGGGCACGGTGGGTGGGGAGGGCGGTGGCGACGGTCGGCTGCGGCTGCGGGTCCATGCCTTCATTGTCGGCAGCCAGCGCCCTTTGCTGCCCCGGACCCGGGCGAACAGGCCTGTAGGTGATCGCCTACGAGCGCGACACGCTGGCGCCCAGCCAGCGCAGCGGGTTGAAGCCCGTCACCAGCCCTGTGGCCACCAGCACCAGCAGGCCGCCCCAGAGCATGCCCGGGCCCAGAGCCTCGCCCAGGAACAGGTGGCCCCAGGCCACCCCGAACAGCGGGATCATGAAGGCACTGCTCATGGCCGCCACGGGCGAGACCTGGCTGAGCACGCGCAGGTTGAGCCAGTAGGCCAGGCCCGAGGTGACGATGCCCATGACGGCCACGGCGGCCAGGGCCGTGGGCGTGAACCGTGCCTCGGGCAGGCTCCACGCCGCGCCAGGCAGCAGCATGACCAGGGCCGTGCCGTGGATGCCGGCCGCAATCGCCAGCGGCGGCATGCGCGTGGTGGCGCGCTTCATCCAGGGGGTGGAGACGCCGTAGCAGGCCGATGCCGTCATGCACGCCAGGGCGGCAATGATGAGGGCGGGTGTGGGCGTGACCGGGCCCAGCTGCACGATGAGCGCCACGCCGACAAAGCCGCAGAGGCAGCCCAGCCACTTGCGCGCGCTCAGCGTGTCCTCCTTGAGCCAGGCTGCGGCGATCACGCTGAACGGCACGGCCATGGTGTTGAGCAGCGAGCTGTAGCCCGCGGGCAGGTACAGCGCCGCCCAGGAGTACAGCAGGAAGGGGATGGCCACCGTGAGCGCACCGAGACCGAGCAGCTCCCGCCAGTGGCGCCAGGGCCAGCGCTCGCCGGCCACGCGCATGATGAACATCAGCGTAAGCGTGGCCAGGCCGATGCGCAGCGCGGCCATGACATTGGGCCCGAGCACGGGGCTCGCGACACGGATGAAAAGGAAGGAGGCGCCCCACAGGGCAGACAGCAGCACCAGCTGCAAAAAATGGCGGGTCTTCACTGGTGCATTGTCATGCAGCCCGGCAAAGTCTGCAGGCTGCGTGCTACTTGCGGACCTCGTCGACCATGGCGCGGAAGTCGTCGATGTCCTCGAAGCTGCGGTACACGCTGGCAAAGCGGATGTAGGCGATCTTGTCGAGCTTTTTGAGCTCGCGCATCACCAGTTCGCCGATGCGGCTGGAGAGCACTTCGCGCTGGCCCAGGTTGAGCAGCTTTTCCTCGATGCGCTCGATGGCGCTGTCGATCTGCGTGGTGCTCACGGGGCGCTTGCGCAGCGCCAGGTTGAACGAGCCGAGCAGCTTGCCGCGCTCGTACTCGATGCGCCGGCCGTCCTTCTTGACGATGGCCGGGAAGTTCACTTCCGGCCGCTCGTAGGTGGTAAAGCGCTTGTCGCAGGCACCGCACTGGCGCCGGCGGCGGATGAAGTCCCCTTCTTCAGACACCCGGGTTTCGACGACCTGCGTTTCCTGGTGGCTGCAAAAAGGGCACTTCATGGCGGGGCGGGATCAGCCGTAGACCGGGAAGCGGGCCGTCAGCGCATTGACCTTGGCACGCACGGCGGCGATGTTGGCCTCGTCGCGCGGGTTGTCCAGCACGTCGGCGATCAGGTTGGCGGTGATGCGCGCTTCTTCTTCCTTGAAGCCGCGCGTGGTCATTGCCGGGGTGCCGATGCGCACGCCGCTGGTCACCATCGGCTTTTCAGGGTCGTTGGGGATGGCGTTCTTGTTGATGGTCATGTGGGCGGAGCCCAGCACGGCCTCGGCTTCCTTGCCGGTGATGCCCTTGGCGCGCAGGTCGACCAGCATCACGTGGCTTTGCGTGCCGCCGGAGACGATGCGCAGGCCGCGGGCGGTCAGCGTTTCGGCCACGACCTGGGCGTTCTTGATCACCTGCTCCTGGTAAGCCTTGAAGTCGGGTTGCAGTGCTTCCTTGAAGGCCACGGCCTTGGCCGCGATCACGTGCATCAGCGGGCCGCCTTGCAGGCCGGGGAAGATGGCGCTGTTGATGGCCTTCTCGTGCTCGGCCTTCATCAGGATGATGCCGCCGCGCGGGCCGCGCAGGCTCTTGTGCGTGGTGCTGGTGACCACGTCGGCATGGGGCACGGGGTTGGGGTACACGCCCGCGGCGATCAGGCCGGCGTAGTGGGCCATGTCCACCATGAAGATCGCGCCCACGTCCTTGGCCACCTTGGCAAAGCGTGCAAAGTCGATGTGCAGGCTGTAGGCCGAGGCACCGGCGATGATGAGCTTGGGCTTGGTCTCGTGCGCCTTCTTCTCCATGGCGTCGTAGTCCAGCACTTCATTGGCGTCGAGGCCGTAGGAGACCACGTTGAACCACTTGCCCGACATGTTCAGCGGCATGCCGTGCGTCAGGTGGCCGCCTTCGGCCAGGCTCATGCCCATGATGGTGTCGCCGGGCTTGAGGAAGGCCAGGAACACGGCCTCGTTGGCCGAGGCACCGCAGTGCGGCTGCACGTTGGCGGCATCGGCGCCGAAGATCTTCTTGACGCGGTCGATGGCCAACTGCTCGGCCACGTCCACGTGCTCGCAGCCACCGTAGTAGCGCTTGCCGGGGTAGCCTTCGGCGTACTTGTTGGTCAGCTGGGTGCCCTGGGCCCACATCACGGCGGGGGAGGCGTAGTTCTCGCTGGCGATCAGCTCGATGTGGTGCTCTTGGCGGGCGTTCTCGGCCGTGATGGCGGCAAAGAGTTCGGGGTCGGCTTGTTCGACAAGAATATTGCGGTCGTACATGGTGTGGCAGTCCTATGAACTTGTGTCCCTTGAAACAAGGGCTGCCCAGGCGAACGGCTGAACGCGGCGGGCATGACACCCGTGCGGCACGCTCCCCAGTGGTTCACAAGAGGCAAGCCCTTGTCGGTTTCCACGTCAGCGGCAGCCCGGTTGCGGGGCTGCGCCTATCGCCAGTTGCGTACCTGCGTAGTGTATCCCAGGCAGCGCTGCCGCTCCAGCAGGGCGGCCCGCGGCCGTGCGCTCATCAGGATGGCTGCGAGAGCAGGGCCACCTTGTCGCTGCCACTGTTGGCGGGCGAGGCGGAGGCCGGCAGCTTGGCCGAGGCCGGAACCGATTGCACCGGCGCCTGCGTGGACAGGGTCGGTGGCGGGTTGGTCGGCAGGGCGCGACCGCCGGCCACCTGGCGCAGGCGGAAGTGCTCGGCCAGCACCTTGGCGGTGTAGCCGCCGTCGTCGGGCAGGTTGGCTGCGCCCACGTAGTAGCGCAGGCCGCCTTCGAGCGAGCCGGCGCGGGCGATGCATTCCTGCAGCACCTTCACGCCCACGCGCAGGTTGGTCACGGGGTCGAAGGCCGCGAAGTGGCCGCCGAAGTTCTGGTACTTCTCGGTGTGCACGGTGGTCATCACCTGCATCAGGCCCTGGGCTCCGACGGCGCTTTGCGCGAACGGATTGAAGTTCGACTCGATGGCCATGATCGCCAGGATCAGGGTCGGGTCGAGCTTGTTGCGGGCGCCGAGTTCATAGGCCTCGGCCACCAGCACGGCGAGCGGCTCGGGGGCCACGCGGTACTTCTTGCTCAGCCAGAACGCCACGGCTGCCTGTTCCTTGGGCAGGTCCTTGGGGTTGCCGGCGGTGGCGCGCTCGCTCGCTTCGGGTTCGATGGGCATGCCCAGCACAGCGACCTGGCGTGCCTGCAGCCAGTTCATGAGCCTTTCTTCTCCGGCCTGGCGCAGGTCGGGCCGGGCGGTCAATGCGATTACGACGAATGCAACGGTCAGCCCGATGAGGGCGAAGCTGCTGTGGGTGATTTCAAGAAAACCTTCGGTCACATCGGCTGCGAAAGTTCGCACGCCGGAGACGATTTTTCCTGACGCTGTCATAGCTCTTCCTTTCTGGGGCGCTTCCCTGAGGCCCTGCCACCACGGGTGGTTGGCAGGATCAGGCGTATCACCTGGATTGGTACGCCATCAATTTCAGGGCCTGCAAAAAGCAAGAAAGGCCGTGAGTTGACTTAGCCGGGTTCGGCAGCGGGTTGGGGTTTTTACTAGCCATTTTTGAGGCTGGCGGATTCTAGGAGGTCACCAAATACCTAGTCAATACTAACAACATCAATCGTTAGATTAAAATAGAATGAAAAATCTGTTAGAAAACACAGGGTTTTGCTGTTTTTCGCCCGAAGCGGCGGCCCGGCCGATCACAGGCCGGTGACATCCATGTGTCAAATTCAATCGGCTTTTACCGCGCCATTGCAAAACCGGGTTGAGGTTGACTGCCGACTTTGGTAAGGTTCAGTTGCCTGTTGATTTCAGGCATCGCCAGACGAAGCGAACTCTCCCGCCGATGGGCATTCAGTGCCGCGGTGCAGCAGATGAAACTTCCACGGCACCCCCTGGAGGCAATACCTTGCCTCCTCGCATGGTGGACCTTCATCTCCGCCTTGCGAAACGATGGCAAAGACCGTTGTGTCAGCCGTCAAGCCCGGGAGACTGTCCACTTCGGAAAGTCCCCCGGGCTTTCTCGTTTGTGGGCGGGCGCCTGGCTTCGTGCCGTGGTTCCAGCGCGGGCGCGCAGGCCTTTGCAGGCGCCTGCGCAGCGTCTGCCAGCGGGCCCCAATGGTCCGGCATTGAACTGCCTCAAGGCATTGAATGGGCCCTTGCCGCATATATATAGATAATGGGGGCAATTCCCAGAGTGGGCACAGGCCCCTCTGAGACACCGCAACCCTGCGAAGCAGGGTGCAGATGCCCGCGCACCGGGTGGCCCTGGACAGAGGACTCCCCAGAGGATTCATGGCCAGGACGGCTGGTGGCCCGCCTGCACGAACCCGGTGAAAATAGCCCGTTTTCTGCCATGTACCTGCTTTGGGTCGGCGCGAGCCCCGGTGGCCTTGCGCGTCCGCCCGGATGCAGGGATGGCCGTTCGTAATCCATTGGATCCATGTTTCCATTTTTTTCCCGCAACAAAATGTCCGACGCACCTGAAGTGAATCCGGCCCCGGCCAAGACCCAAGAGGCGCATCCCCTGGATGCACTGACCGGCGGCGCCTTCTCTGCCGCCACCTCGGGCGAGCGCGCCTCCCGCATCCGCGACTGGCTGGCCACGCAGCCGGCGCAAGAGCAATTGCAGGAAGTGTTCAAGGAGCTGAGCGGCCGCGACAAGGGTGCCGCCCGTGCCGTGCGCGAACGCCTCGACGAGATCCGCCGTGCCAAGGGCCAGGAAGCCATTGCCGCCGAATGGGCCGAAAAGGCCCAGGCCCTGCTGGCTGCGCCCAAGCTCAACATCGCCGATGCCCTGGCATGGCAGCGCGACGCGGCCAAGGCCGGCGCCCCGCTGTCGCGCGAGCCGCTGTCCCTGCTCAAGGTGCAGGTCGCCGACCGGGTGAAGGTCATCGAAGACCTGCAGCACCGCGTGCAGGTGCAGCGCGAGGCCGCCGTGCTGCTTGCGCAGCGCATCGAAGTGCTCTCCACCAAGCCCTGGCGCGACGCGCATGCGGCGCTGGAGCTGCTGCGCGCCGACGTGGCCCGCTGGCAGGAACAGGCCCAGGAGCTGACCGGTGATGCCAGCTGGGCCAGCGTGGAGGCGCGCTTCCCGCCGCTGCTCGATGCCTCGCGCACGCAGCTGCTGGTGGTGTGGGATGCCTTCCAGCCCGCCGTGGCCCAGGCCGCGGCGGCCGCGGAAGACGCCAATGCCCCCCTGCCTCCCGTGCCCGTGTGGGCTGACGAATTGCGCGTGGCCCGTGGCCTGCCCACCGAGGCGGCCGCCGCCGCAGCAGCGGCACCGGGTGCTGCGGCCAAGCCGGCCCGCACGCCGAACAAGCCCAAGGTCGACCCCGAAGTGCGCGACAAGGCCGTGCAGGCCGTGCGCGACGCCCTGGTGGTGCTCGAGAAGGAAACCGCCGAAGGCCATGGCAAGGCCAGCGCCGGCGCTGCTGCCGCGCTGCGCGCCGTGCTCAAGAACCACGGCAAGCACATCGACGCCGCGCTGGAGCAGCAGGTGCACACCGCCCTGGTGGCTGCCGGCGAGCTCGAAGGCTGGCAGCGCTGGGGCGCCGACCAGGTGCGCGAGGACCTTGTGGCCAAGGCCGAAGGCCTGCTCAACCGCCCCGAGGGCCAGGCCCTGGGTGGCCGCAAGATGCAGGAAACCCTGCGCGCGCTGCGCGAGCAATGGAAGCAGTCCGACCAGGGCGGTGCGCCCAACCACGGCCTGTGGAAGAAATTCGACGAGGCCTGCAATGCCGCGCACAAGGTCGTGGAGGCCTGGCTCGACAAGATCCGCGCCGATGCCGCCGAGCACAAGGCCCAGCGCCTGGCGTTGATCGAAGAGGTCAAGGCCTGGACGCAGGAGCATGCCACCTCGGGCGACTGGAAGGCCATCAACCGTGCGCTGTACCAGTTTGGTGACCGCTGGCGCGAAGGCGGCCATGTGGGCGAGAAGATCTTTGCCGAGCTGCAGCCGCTGTGGAAGCAGGCCATCGCCGGCGCTGCGGCGCCGCTCGAAGCCGCCCAGAAGGACAGCCTGGCCCGCCGCCACGCGATGATCGACGAGGCCGTGGCCCTGGGTGCTGCTCCTGCGCTGCGCATCGACGCCGTCAAGGCGCTGCAGCAGCGCTGGCAGGCCGAGGCACAGACCGTGCCACTGGACCGCAAGCATGAGCAGAAGCTGTGGGACGCGTTCCGCAAGCCCATCGACGAAGCCTTCAACCGCAAGTCGGCCGACCGCGAAAAGGCCGTGACCGAGCTGAGCGCGCGCGACCGCGTGGTTCTTGACGCCTCCAAGGCCCTGGAAGCCGCCAATGCCACGGGCGATGCGCAGCAGATCCGCGCTGCCGTGCAGGCCCTCGAAGCCGCTCTGCGCGGCCAGGCCCAGGCCGCCGAGGCGGCTGCCTCCGCGCAGAAGAGCGAGCAAAGTGCTGCCGCGTCGGTGGCGCAGGCCGATGAGGCTGCCCCTGCAGCCGGCGATGGCGAGGCGCCCGCGGCCGAAGAGGGTGGCGAAGCGGCTGCTGCTCCTGCC
>NZ_AKJX01000143.1 GCF_000276605.1 Acidovorax sp. CF316
GTCTGCTCGGTGCGCGCCGACAGGTCGTGGTTGCCGTTGGCGATCTCCACCGAGGCCGAGGACACCGAGTCCACGCCCACGCGCACCTCGCTCACCACGGTGCGCAAGCGGGTGGACATGCCGGACAGGGCACGCGTCAGCACGCCGAGTTCGTCCTTGCGGTCGTCATGGATGTTCTGCGTGAGGTCGCCGGCCGAGATCGCTTCGGCCAGCGACACGGCGCGATCGAGCGGGCGGGTGATGGAGCGCACCAGCAGGGCTGCCATCAACATGCCCAGCACCACCACGGCAATGGCGGCGACCGCGCCGATCACCACCAGGCTGGCGCGCGAGTCGTGGGCTGCCTGCACCGCCGCGTCGCGCTGGCGCTCCTGCACGGCCACGAACTTGTCGATGGCCTCCAGGTAGGCCACTGCCTTCGGGCGGTAGACCTTGGCCAGGTAGTCCTGCTTGGCCGCCGCATCGCCCGCGTCGGTCAGCTCCTTGAGCTTGTCGGTCTGCCCCCGGATGTCGGCACGGGTGGCGGCGACATGGGCCAGGGCGGCCTTGTCATCGGCCGACACCGAACTCTTGCCGATCTTTTCCTGCACCGGTGTGATGCGCGCCGTGAGGGCCGCCACGCGCGTATCGAAGTCGGCCTTGAGCGCTGCGTCCGTGGTCACGAAGCTGGCCATGGACATGGTGACGGCCACCTCGGCCAGCCCGCGCCAGCTCACTGCCGTGGTGATGGCGGACTCGTACTTCTCGACCGACCGCTCGGTCTCTGCCGTCACCTGCCGCCCATACCACTGGGTGCAGATGGCGGTCACCAGCATCAGTGCCAGCAGGCCCAGGATCACGCTCCACATCTTGTGGGCCACGCGCAGGTTGTCGAATTTCATGGTCGATCCTTGCAACAGGTTCTTGTGCTGTGCAAGGGCATCACCTGCCCCTGCTTTGTGGGTTTTTGCCTCAGGAAACCGTCTTCAAACCACCAGCCGCCGTCACGGCCACAGGACGAACGGCAACAGAGCCCGCGCTCTTGTAACCAGTGTTGCTGGAATCGGCACCCCGCGTTATCGGTACAAGCCCTAAAATGGGTCGGTGACCACCTTGCTCAACGCCGACCTGCACTGCCATTCCGTGGTATCCGACGGGACCATGACCCCCGAGGACCTGGCCGCGCGCGCCAAGGCCAACGGGGTCGAGCTGTGGGCGCTGACCGACCACGACGAAATCGGCGGCCAGCACCGGGCCGCCGCGGCCGCCCGCGCACAGGGCATGGCCTACCTCACGGGCGTGGAGATCTCGGTGACCTTTGCCGACACCACCGTGCACATCGTCGGCCTGGGGTTCGATCCGGACGACGCCCGCCTGGCCGAGGGCCTCGTCGCCACGCGCGGCGGTCGCGGTGACCGGGCCCGGGACATGGCGCAGCAGCTGGCCCAGGTGGGCATCGAGGGGGCCTACGAAGGCGCCCTGAAGTTCGTGGGCAACCCGGCACTGATCTCGCGCACGCACTTTGCGCGCTTTCTCGTCGAATCGGGTGTCTGCAGGGACACCTCCGAGGTGTTCCGCCGCTTTCTCACCGAAGGCAAGCCCGGCTACGTGCCGCACCGCTGGGCCCGGCTGGGCGATGCCGTGCGCTGGATCACCGAGGCCGGCGGCATGGCCGTGATCGCCCACCCGGCCCGTTACAAGTTCAGCGCCAACGAGGAGTTTGCGCTGTTCTCCGAATTCAAGGCCCACGGCGGGCGTGGCGTCGAGGTGGTGACCGGCAGCCACAGCCCGCCCGAGTACCTGACCTATGCAGCCATGGCCCAGGAGTTCGGCCTGGCCGCCTCGCGTGGCAGCGACTTCCACAGCCCGGACGAATCGCACACCGACCTGGGCACCCTGCCCCCGCTGCCCGGCACGCTGACCCCCGTGTGGGAACTGCTGGCCGATCGCATCCGCCCGGCAGCCGCCGCCTGACCTTCACCATGGCCCAGTACTTCGAAGTCCACCCCGACAACCCCCAACCCCGGCTGCTCAAGCAGGCCGCCACCTTGCTGCAAAAAGGCGGCATCGTGGCCGTGCCCACCGATTCGAGCTATGCGCTGGTCTGCCACCTCGATGACAAGGATGCCGTGGACCGGCTGCGCCGCATCCGCCAGGTGGACGAAAAGCACCACCTGACCCTGCTGTGCCGCGACCTCTCGGAGCTGGCCAACTACGCGCGCGTGGACAACCGCCAGTACCGCCTGCTCAAGCTGGGCACGCCCGGGCCCTACACCTTCATCCTCGAAGCCACCAAGGAAGTGCCGCGCCGCGTGAGCCACCCCTCGCGCAAGACCATCGGCCTGCGCGTGCCCGACCGCAAGGGCCTGCAGCTGCTGCTGGAACTGCATGGCGCGCCTTTGCTGGCCACCACGCTGATCCCCGCTGGCGAAACCGAGCCACTGAACGACCCCGAGGAAATCCGCGAGCGCTATGAAAAGCTGGTGGATGCCATCGTGGATGCTGGTGCCTGCCCACGGGAACCCACCACGGTGGTCGACCTGACGCCCATGGGCACCGGCGGCGACCCCGAAGTGGTGCGCGAAGGCCGCGGCAGCCTGCAAGCGCTGGGGCTGTAGGGCCGTTTCAACCGCTAATCATTGCCACTGTTCGCGGCGCATGAACTGACGCGGCCAAGACCAGTGCCCCCGTGCAAGGGCCGCCCCGCCGCACCGGGGGCGTCCCCCTCCCGACTCGCGCAGCGGGTCGAGAGAGGGGTGAAGGCGCGAAGCGACTCAGGGGGTGTTAGTCCAATTTGAAGGCGCCCACGGCGCGCTGCAGCTCCTGCGCACGCGAGGACAGGGCCGAGGCGGCGCTGGCCGCCTGCTGCACCAGGGCCGCGTTCTGCTGCGTGGCGCTGTCCATCTGGGCCACGGCGCCGTTCACCTGCTCGATGCCCGAGCTCTGCGCATGCAGCGCACCGGAGATTTCGCCCAGCAACGCAGTGACCTGGCCGACGGCGCCCACGATTTCTTCCATGGTCTTGCCAGCACGGCCCACGTGGCCGGCACCGCTCTCGACCTGGTCGACCGACTGGCTGATCAGGGTCTTGATCTCGCGCGCCGCCACGGCACTGCGCTGCGCGAGGTTGCGCACCTCGCTGGCCACCACGGCAAAGCCGCGGCCCTGCTCGCCCGCACGGGCCGCTTCCACGGCGGCATTGAGCGCCAGGATGTTGGTCTGAAAGGCAATGCCTTCGATGACCTGGATGATGTCGACGATCTTGCGCGAGCTGCCGCTGATGGCCTGCATGGTCTGCACCACGTCGCCCACCACGGCACCGCCGCGCTCGGCGATCTGCGAGGCGTTGACGGCCAGGCTGCTGGCCGAGCGCGCGCGCTCGGCGTTCTGGCGCACGGTGGAGGTCAGTTCGGCCATGCTGCCGGCCGTGTCGGCAAGGGAGCTCACCTGGTCTTCCGTGCGGCGCGCCAGGTCGGAGTTGCCCGAATCGATGTCCGCCGCGGCCTCGGTGATCGAGTCCGTGGACTGCTTGATGCCCGAGACCAGTTCGGTCAGCGTGTCCTCCATGGTGCCCAGGGCCGTGAGCAGGCGGCCGAAGTCGCCTTCGAGCTCGGACGAGAACTCCTGGCTCAGGTCGCCCGCCGCCACCGTCTCGGCGATCAGGATGGCCTGGTTCAGCGGGTGCACGATGCCGCTGCGCAGCAGCACGAAGGACACCAGCGAGACCACGAACACGCCGGCCCCCAGCAGCAGCACCCACAGGCGCGCGCTCTCCAGGTGGCCCTGGCCGGCCCGGATGGCCTGCTCCAGGGGCGCGCGCTGCTCCGCGGTGAGCCCGGTGGCCGACCCCACCGCAGCGCGGTAGGCATCGTCGGCCTGGCCGATGCCCGAGCTGGCCACCACCATCAGTACCGCCACCAGCAAGGCAATGGCACCAAACGCCAGAATGAGGCGCGTTCCAATCTTCAAACGATCCAGGCCCATGGGATTCATCTCCGATATCAGTGTTGTATGTATTTATGGCGACCGTTGCATTCAACAATGTAGCGCGCGCACAACCTCACCCGAGTCTGCCACGCCTGTATCCATTTGAAACAACGGAACCATCGTAACAATCCCGGAAAGTGACTGTGCCAAAGGGTTGTTGTCGTGTGTCTGAGACAATTGGCAGGGTGGACATCTCCAATCTCATCCAAACCGTTCTGATCTATGCCCTGCCGGTGCTCTTTGCAATCACCGTGCACGAAGCTGCCCATGGCTATGCCGCTCGCCACTTCGGCGACAACACGGCGTTCATGATGGGCCGGATCACCCTCAATCCGCTCAAGCACATCGACCCCATCGGCACCATCCTGATGCCGCTGGTGCTGTACTTCGCCACCTCCGGGGCCTTCCTGTTCGGCTATGCCAAGCCGGTGCCGGTCAATTTCGGCAACCTGCGCAACCCCAAGCGGCACATGATCTGGGTCGCGCTCGCGGGACCGGCCTCGAATTTCTTCCAGGCCATCTTCTGGGCCGTCCTGCTGGTGCTGCTGCTTGGCATGGGCGTGACCGAGCGCTTCTTCATCGAGATGGCGCGCGCCGGCATCCTGGTCAACCTGGTGATGTGGGCCTTCAACCTGTTCCCGCTGCCCCCGCTCGATGGCGGCCGCATCCTGGTCGGCCTGCTGCCCTGGAAGGCGGCCCACATGGTCTCGCGCATCGAGCCCTTCGGCTTCTTCATCGTGATGGGCCTGGTGGTGGCCGGCGTGGTGGGCACCATCTGGCTGCGCCCGCTGATGTCGCTGGGCTATGGCGCCATCAACCTGCTGCTCACGCCGCTGATGGCCTTGCTGCGCTGAGCGGCTCCGCTTTTTCTCTCCCCCTTTTCGCAGAATCCGTTTCCCATGAGCACCACGCGCTTTCTCACCGGTATCACCACCACGGGCACGCCCCACCTGGGCAACTTCGTGGGTTCCATCCGCCCGTCGGTGGCGGCCAGCCTCACGCCCGGCGTGCAGAGCTTCTACTTCCTGGCCGACTACCACGCGCTCATCAAGTGCGAAGACCCGGTGCGCATCCAGCGCTCCACGCTGGAGATCGCGGCCAGCTGGCTGGCCGCGGGCCTGAACCCCGAAAAGGTCACCTTCTACCGCCAGTCCGACATCCCCGAGATTCCTGAACTCACGTGGCTCCTGACCTGCGTGACCGGCAAGGGCGTGCTCAACCGCGCCCACGCCTACAAGGCCAGCGTGGACAAGAACGTGGCGGCCGAGCGCGATGCCGATGACGGCGTGACCGCGGGCCTGTTCATGTACCCCGTGCTCATGGGCGCCGACATCCTGATGTTCAAGGCCCACAAGGTGCCCGTGGGCCGCGACCAGATCCAGCACATCGAGATGGCGCGCGACATGGCCGCCAGCTTCAACCACCTGTACGGCGAGCACTTCGTGCTGCCCGAGGCCGCCATCGACGACCACGTGGCCACCCTGCCCGGCCTCGACGGCCGCAAGATGAGCAAGAGCTACGACAACACCATCCCGCTGTTCAGCTCGCGCGAGCAGCTCAAGAAGCTCATCGGCGGCATCCTGACCGACTCGCGCGCGCCCGGCGAGCCCAAGGAGGTGGAGGGCTCGGCACTGTTCCAGATCTACCAGGCCTTCGCCACCGAGGCCGAGACCGCCGCGCTGCGCCAGCAGTATGCCGACGGCATTGCCTGGGGCGATGCCAAGCAGGTGCTGCTCGAGCGCGTGGACCAGGTGATCGCCCCCATGCGCGCGCAGTACGAAGAGCTGATCAACAACCCGGCCCGCATCGAGACCACGCTGCTGGCCGGTGCCGAGCGCGCGCGCGCGCTGGCCACGCCCTTCATCCGCGAGCTGCGCTCGGCCGTGGGCCTGCGCAGCCTGGTGCAGGCCGGCGCTGCCACCAAGGCGGCCAAGGCCGCCAAGGTGGCCCTGCCCTCGTTCAAGCAGTACCGCGAGGCCGATGGCAAGTTCTACTTCAAGTTCGTCGCGGCCGATGGCCGCCTGCTGCTGCAGAGCACGGGCTTCGATGCGCCCAAGGACGCCGGGCAGGCGATCGCCCAGCTGCAAAAGGACGGCCATGCGCTGCAGGCCCTGGCACCGCGCCTGGCGCCGGTGGATGGCGTTGCGCAGGCCGACGTGGAAGCGGCGCTGCAGGCGCTGGCCGAGGCTGCGGCGGCAGCCTGAGGCGCCCATGCCCCTGCGCGGCGGGACGCCAGGCTTGGCAACCTGCAGGCGCGCAACTCAATCCCGGTAGCGCAGCAGCGCCCACAAGGTGGGCCGCTCGCCGCTGCGCAAGCCCGTCTCCAGTGAGCCCACCAGCGTGAAGCGGCGATCTTGCGACTCCCAGCCGTGGGCCAAGGCCATGCTCCAGCCCGGCGGGCGCTGCAGGAAGTTGGCCTCATCGCGGTAGCGCATCCCGCGCCAGGTGAGCCGCAGCAGCGAAAAGCCGCGCCCCTCGTGCCGCCAGGTGGTCTGCCCCAGCGCCACATGGCGCGCGAAACCTGGCAGCAGGTTTCCGGAGAACCCCTCCCCCGTATTGCGCGAATCGGTATGGATGTAGCTGCCCAGAACGCTCCAGCGCGGCCCCAGCAGGTGGTTGACGGACACGGTGGACTGGACCAGATGCCCCTGTCCGAACACCGGCGTCTCCTCGTAGGTGTTCAATGAAGTCTGTGCGCTGAGCACGACGGGCGCGACCGTATTGATGTTGTCGAACAAGGCCGCCGTGTTCATGGCGAACAGCCGCCCGTCGCGGGCCACCAGGTTGTGGATGCGCTGGCCTGAAAGGCTGGCGCCCAGGAAGGTGGACGGCCCCAGTTCCCAGTCCAATTGCAGCGCGTGCTTGCGTGCCAGGCTGCCTGGCAGCAGGTACTGGTTGTCCACGGCGATGGCACCGGTGGACACCGGCGCGAGCGTGTGCGTACCGGGGGCACGCATGCTCTCCTGCCAGGCCCAGTGCAGGGCCCGCCCGGGGCCCAGCCGCACGCTGGCACCCACACGCGGCAGCAACTTGCGGCGGCGCGCGGCACCGTCGAATTGCGGATCCAGCAGGTCCTGGCCCGCCGTGTCGGTGAAGCGGTCGCTCTGGGCGGTGGAGAGCCTGGGCCAATAGGCTTCCGCCATCACGCTCCACGGTCCGCTGCGCCACTCCCCTGCCATCCAGGGCATGTCATAGCGTTCGGTGTTGGCCCGAGGGCTGACCACCTGCGCATCTGCAATCGCGCTGTCCGTATCACGGGTCACGCGCTCCCAGCCGGCACTGAAGCGGTGTGGCCCCTGCAGCAGGGTATGGCGCAGGAACAGGCCCTTCTCTTCGCTTGCATAGTGGTAGTCCTGCGGTCCGAAGCGCGCATCGTCCAGCACCAGGCCGGAGGTCTGGCGCCCCCCGTGCACCTGGATCCAGGTCTGGCTGTCGGCGGACCAGCGCCACGATCCCCCGGCGTCCGTGCGGCGTGCGCGGGTCTCGGCGCCGCCCGTGAAGGTGATGCCGTTGCCAAAATCGCGCCCGTCCGGGAAACGGTAGCGCAGGGTGCTGTCCGTATGCTGCAGGAAAAGGGAGAGGCTTTCACTGGGTTTGGCACCGACGGCGATGGCCAGATCCGGGGACGACAGGCGATAGCGCGATGCAGCGGGCCCTTCGCGCGGCCACATCTGGATGTCCTGCCCCCGCACCAGCCAGGCCACAGGGATGGGCGCCGTCGCAAAGCCACGGTGGCCTGCATCGACCGTGGCGTTGTGCCGCAGCGGGTTGCGTTCGGCGCTCGCCCCCGCACTCCATTCACTGCCGGTGGACAGCAGCAGCGGTGCACGCTTCTCGCTGGCACCGAACACCGTAGGGTCGGTCAGGTAGCCCTGGAACAGTTCGGAGCGGCGATTGAAGTCGCTTTCGTAGCGGTCGGACAGGAAGAAGTGGCTGCCGGCCCACAGAGGGTAGTACGAGGCTGCGGCATAGGCCCGTGCCCAGTGCTCCATGCCGAAGTCACCCAGTGCCTTGCCCAGACTGGCCGACCCCCGGCTGTCCGACGCCAGCGGATTGAGCGACTTGAGGAAAGGCAGCCGCACAAGCGCCTCTCGCGCTGCGGCGATCGCCTGCACGGGCTGCCCGCTGTCGTTGTGAAGGGTGGATTCGATCTGCCAGGGCAAGGGATCGTTCGGGTCGGCGACGCGGGCGCGCGCCAGCGAGTCGAGCGCCGCCGCTTGCTCGCCCAGCTGGTACTCGGCCACGGCCAGCCAGACCTGGGCGCGCGCATAGCGCGGCTCGATCACCAGGGCCTTGAGCAGCTGGCTGCGCGCCGCCCCGGGGTCGCCCTGCTGCAGCGCCAGCAGGCCTGCACCGGCCAGGCTCACATAGTCATCGCCGGCCTGGGCCAGCGCGGCGTCAAAGCCCGTACGCGCATCGCCCAGGCGCAGGGCCTCTGCCGCCAGGGTGGCCTGCTCGCCCTGGTAGGCGGGCTGCGCGGGCGACAGCGCCACGGCACGCGCCAGGGCCTCGCGCGCACCGCGCAGGTCACCCCGCTCGCGCAGGGCGCGCCCCAGGCCCCACTGGGCTGCGGCCTGGTCGGTAGCAGGCTCCCGCCGTGCCTCGGCACCGGCCACCGCTCGCCGGTACAGGGCAATGGCTTCCTCGCCCCGGCCTTCCAGGCGCTGCCAGTCGGCGTCGGCCAGCAGCAGCGCAGTGGCCTCGGGTGCCTGCGTGCGTGCGGTATCGAGCCAGGCACGCGCCTCAGGGCTCTGGTCCAGCGCCATCAGCAGCCCGGCGCGCCGCGCAGCGGTGCGCGGGTCCTGCGTGCGTTGCCAGGCGGCGGCCAGGCGCTGCTGGGCCGCGTCCATGCGGTCGTCAAAGACGTCGAGGTCGGCCAGCAGCAACTCCACCACGGCCCCACCCTGCCCGCTGGCAGACAGCGCCAGCAACCGCTCGCGTGCGCGCGGCCACTGGCCCGTGCGCAGGTCGTCGCGGAGCGCGGCCAGCGGCGGCGCCACGGCGTCGCCCTGCAGTTCCACCCAGCGCGTGGCGTCCACCGGGTTGGCCATGACCCACTGCACGCGCTCGCGCGGGCGCACCAGCAGGCGCTTGACCGGTGCCTTGCCAGGCTCCACATAGCCCTGCTCGGCAGGCCCCAGTTCCACCCGGCCGAAGGCATTGGAAAGGTCCACCTGGCCCGACAGCACGGTGAGCGTGGTGCGCCCCGCCGCATCGACCTCCACGTCCCAGTCGGTACCGCGCACCACGGCCAGGGCCGCCGGGGTCTGCAGCTGCAGCGAGGCCGGGGTCTTCTTGGTGCGCGCCCACAGGCGCCCGGCGGCCAGCTCCAGCAGGCTGCGCTCGGGCTGCGATTCACACAGGCGCAACTGGGCATTGGCCGACATGCGGATCTGCGTGCGATCGGCCAGCAGCAGCGCGGCCGACGACAGCTCCAGGGTGCGCACGCCCGCACCCGCACCCAGTTGCTGGGCCAGCACGGCCGGTGACCAGGGCCCCTCGCCGGGCGGCCGGGTCTGGCCCTGGCCGGCCAGGGCCACGATCTGCGCGGCCACGGTATCGGGGGCCACGGACACCCCGGCGCACTGCGCCCAGGCACTGGGCAGGCACAGGGTGGCAGCCAGGGCAATGGGGGTCTTGATCCACAGGTGTGTCGATGGCATGGCGGGGCCTTTCCGGGTACTCATTTGTCCAGCGCATGCGCAAAGACAGCGCCCGCTGCCACCGGCGCCCGGGCGTTGGCCAGTGTCTGCACCTGCGCCTGCAGCCGGTCGGCCTGGGCCGCCCACAGCGGTGCCAGGTGCACGGCCCGGGCCCTCCACTCGGCGCAGCACGCCAGGGCCTCGTCCCAGCGGCCCGCATGCACATGGGCCTGCAAAACCAGGCTGGTGGCCACCAGCGGCGCATCGTCGCAGGGGGTGTAGACATCGATGCCGCTGCTGCGCCCGGCCAGCACCACGGCGTCGAGCCAGAGCAGGGGTGGCGGCTGCGCCCCCTCCCGCGGCAAGGTGCTGCGGGTGGCCTCGGACAGCAGGATCCCGGCGCCGAAGGCCTTGTTCGCGCCTTCCAGCCGGGCCGCGGTGTTCACCGCATCGCCCACGGCGGTATAGGTGAAGCGGCCTTCGGAGCCCAGGTGGCCCACCGCCGCCTCGCCGGTGTGCAGGCCGATGCGCAGCTGCAGCTCGGCAAAGGGGGTGCCCGCCCACTGGCTGCGCAGGGCCTGCATTTCCCGCTGCATCTCCTGCGCGCAGGCCAGGGCGCGTGCCGCGTGCTGCGGCTCGGCCACGGGGGCGTTCCAGAACGCCATCACGGCATCACCGATGAACTTGTCGAGCGTGCCACCGTGGCGGTGCACGGCATGGGTCATGCGCGTGAAATAGGCGTTGAGGGCCTGCGCCACCGATTCGGGCGGCAGGCGCTCGCTGGCCGAGGTGAAGCCCGCCAGGTCCGAGAACAGCAGCGTGAGCTCGCGCCGCTCGCCGCTGATGGCCGGCGCGGTGCCGCTGGCGATCAGCGCGCTGACCACGGCCGGCGGCACATAGCGGCCGAAGTCCAGGCGCAGGCGCTCGCGCTGGCGCCGCTCGCGCCAGTAGCTGTCGGTCGCGCCGACGTTGAAATGCAGCGCCAGTGCCACCAGCGTGGGCAGCGTGGGCCACCACACGCCCTGCAGGTAGGCCCAGAGCCCGCCGATCAGCGCCAGCAGGGCCAGCGCCACGCTCAGCCACACGGCCAGCCAGCCACGCCAGCGGCGCGTGAGCGCGGCCACCACGGCAATGGCCGCCGCGGCCTGCAGCAGCGGGCCCGCCGGGTGCGCGGGCACGATCCAGTCGCCCGTGAGGCCATTGATGAGGGCCGTGGCATGCAGCATCACGCCCGACTGCGTGCCCTGGCCCAGGGTGCGCAGCGGCGTGGTGAACTGGTCCACGCCGCCCACCGGCGTGTTCTGGCCCAGCAGCAGCAATCGACCCTGCAGCGCGCCAGGCGCCAGCTGCCGCGCCGGGTCCAGCGCCTGGATGTAGTGCACATAAGGCAGCGCCACCTCGGGCGCGTAGTAGCGCAGCAGCGCACCGGGCGGGGGCGGCACCACGCTGCGGCCCGCGGCCTGCGCCAGCACGCGCCACATCGCATCGGCGTGCAGCGGCGCGCTGCGCTGCACGCCATCGTCGTCGGGCTGCATGCCCACGTCGCCGTGCAGCGCCTGGCCGAAGATCGAGCGCAGTGCCTGCTGGTACTGCGCCACCTGGCCGCTGTGCACGGCCACCCGGGCGCTGGCCAACACCACGGGCATGCGCCCCTGCAGGGCACGCCCGAGGGCGGCGTCGTCCTCGGGGGACTGGGCGGTGGACAACAGCAGGTCGATACCGAGCCCCGCCGCGCCGGTCGCGGAAAGCGCCTCGACCAGTTGCGCATGCAGGCGCCGCGGCAGCGGCGGCGCTGCCTGAAGGGCCGCGAGGCTGGGCTCGTCGATGCCGATGACCACCACGCCCGCATCGGGCCGCACGGGTGCGGTCAGGCTGCTGAAGAGATCGTATTCCAGGCGCTGCAAGGGCTGCCACACCGGCAGGACCTGCAGCAAGGCCAGCAGCACCAGCGGCACCAGCAGGCGCAGCGCCCACTGGCGCCCCGCGTCCCTTGCCACTGCCGACCGGATCCAGGCCATACGTTCTTCCGTCAGTTGTAACGTACTGTATCGCAGGGGGGAGGCAGCGCAAGGGTTTCAGACCCCTGGGTTACAAATGGGGCGCGGCTTTTTGTCCCACCGTCCCTTAGACTGCCTTCCAACACGGGGAGAATCCCATGAAAGCACTGATCGCCTCGGCCACCCTGCTCGCCCTGCTGGCGGGCTGCGAATCGGCCACCACCCGCCCACCGTCGGGCCCCATGGCCTCGGGCCGGGACCGCACCTTCAGCGTGCCGGTCTATGGCAACGACGCCTCGCCGGCCTACAACGCCGCCACCCGGGAGTGCCAGAAGCTGGCGCTGTTCCCCAAGCTGCTGCGCAACGAGGGTTCGCGCCTGGTCTTCGAGTGCGTGAGCGACAACCCCAACCGCTGAGCCCGATGGCCCGGTGCCGAACGGCCGCCACCACCGCCGTCCTCGTGCTGGCCGCTGCCCTGCCCGCGCAGGCCCAGGTGCGCCACGACAGGCAGCACCCGGTGTGGACCAACAGCCTGGGCATGCCGTTCGTGAAGGTGCCCGCCGGCAGCTTCGTGATGGGCGGGCCCGAGGCGCCCGACGTGCTGGCGCGGGCCTACCCGCAGCTGGAGCCCAAGCGCTTTGCCGAGCTGGTCGATGAAGGCCCGGCCCACCGGGTGGTCATCCGCCAGGCCTTCTACCTGGGGCAGCACGAGGTGACGGTGGGCCAGTTCCGGCGCTTCCTGCAGGCCTCGGGCTACCAGCCCGAGTCGGAGGCCGACGGCACCGGCGGCTATGGCTACAACCCCCGCTACGACCCGGCCACGACCCGTCGCGGCGATGCCTTCGAGGGGCGCGACCCGCGCTACTCCTGGCGCAACCCGGGGTTTGCGCAGGGTGAGGACCACCCCGTGGTCAACGTCACCTGGAACGACGCACAGGCCCTGGCCCAATGGCTGAGCCGCACCGAAGGCCAGCGCTACCGCCTGCCCACCGAGGCCGAGTGGGAGTACGCCTGCCGTGCCGGCACGCGCACCCGCTACCCGCACGGAGACGACCCCGAGGGCCTGCTCCAGAACGCCAACACCTTCGACCAGGAGGCCGCACCCCACTGGGAGCGCTGGCGCCAGCATGCCCTGCGCGGCAGCGATGGCCATGCCTTCACCGCGCCCGTGGGCAGCTACGCGCCCAACGCCTTCGGCCTGCAGGACATGCTGGGCAATGCCTGGGAGTGGGTGGCCGACTGGCATGGCGACAGCTACTACGCCGAGTCTCCCGCCGTGGACCCCGGGGGCCCGGCCGACGGCAGCGTGCGCGTGCGCCGCGGTGGGTCCTGGCACACCTGGTCGTTCTATGCACGCTGCGGCTACCGCAACTGGAACAGCCCGCAAACCCGCTACACCCTGGTGGGCATGCGGCTGCTGCGTGAAATCGCACCCGCCGCGGCCGCCCGGCCTGGCGCGCGCCATGCCGCCCCGCGCCGCCTGGCATCGCCCGTGGTACGGTGAACAACTGTCAAACTTGGTGATCCCCAAGATGGGGCATGGAATGGACTGCCGCACATCGCGAATAATGCGGGGTGAATCTTGAACGGAACGGAGAACCATGCGCATAGCGGCGTTAGACGACGATGCGCTTCAGCTGGATCTGATCAAACAGGCCACCGAAGCGATGGGCCATGTGTGCCACACCCACCTGACCGGTGCCGCGCTGATGCGCGAGATGCGCCGCGAGACCTTCGACCTGCTGATCGTGGACTGGCACCTGCCCGACACCACCGGCCCCGAGGTGGTGCGCTGGGTGCGCGAGAACGTGGGCAAGCAGTTGCCCATCCTGTTCGTGACCAACCGGCAGGAAGAGCGCGACATCGTCGAAGGCCTGGGCAGCGGGGCCGACGACTTCATGGTCAAGCCCGTGCGCATCGGCGAGCTCAATGCCCGCGTGGGGGCACTGCTGCGCCGCGCCTACCCGCAGAGCACCAGCGGCGCGCTGGATTTCGGGCGCTACAAGTTCTACCCCGAGTCGCGCTCGCTGGAGGTCAATGGCCAGGTGGCCGAACTCAAGAACCGCGAATACGACCTGGCGCTGTTCCTGTTCCAGAACATGGGGCGCCTGCTTTCGCGCGACCACCTCAAGGAGGTGATCTGGGGCCAGGGCTCGGACGTGCTCTCGCGCTCGCTCGACACCCATGTCTCGCGCCTGCGCACGCAGCTGGACCTGCGCCCGGTCAACGGCTACTTCATCACCGCGGTGTATGGTGTGGGCTACCGCTTCGAAGCCGTCGAGCCTGATCGCAAGCCGTGATGCGCCCCCCGGGCTTCCACAGCGAAGCCCGCCCCTCGAGAATGATGAAGACCGCCGCAGCCTGCGGCCCGTAGGAGAGTTGACGTGGTCATCCACCGCCTTGCATTGCCCCTGTCCGCCGCCGCCATGTTCGTGGCGGGCCTCGGCTGCGCGCATGCGCAAGCCACCCCCACTGCCCCTCCAGACACGCAGACCGACGAAATCCCGCACACGGTACGGGCCGGCGACACCCTCGAAGGCCTGGCCCAGGCCTACCTGGACAACCCGCGCCAGTGGCCGCTGCTGCAGCAACGCAACAAGGTGGCCGACCCCAGGCGCCTGCAGCCGGGCTCCACCGTGTGGATCCCCGTGCGCCTGCAGCCGCAGGCCTCGGCCCAGGTGGAGTTCGTGCAGGGCAATGCCACGGCACAGCCCCAGCGGGGCGAGGCGCAGGCGCTGGCGCCAGGTGCCCGGCTGGACGAAGGCACGCGCCTGCAGGTGGGGCCGGACAGTTTCGTCGCCGTGCGCCTGGCCGACGGCACGCTGGTGCGCGTGCAGCCCCAATCCGACCTGCAACTGCGCCAGTTGCGCCGCCGCGGACGCGCGGGCAGCATCCAGTCGGTGATGGAGATGCGCGCCGGCAGCGTGGAGTCGAGCGTCGCCCCCAGCACCGATGCGCTGCGCCGTTTCGAGATCCGAACACCGCGCGCCGTGACCAGCGTGCGCGGCACCGAATTCGGCGTGGCGCTGGCGGCCTCGGGCCAGGCGACTGCCTCGGTACTTGAAGGCACGGTGGCCGTACAGTCCCGCGCCGAGAATGCCCCGCAGCCGGTTGCCGACGCCACCCTGCTGGCCCGCGGACAAGGCCTGTCGGTGGCGCCCGACGGCACCCTGGGTGCCCCGCGCCCGCTGCTGGCCCCGCCCGACCTGTCCACCGTGCCGGCGCAGCTGCATGACCTGGGCCTGCTGGCCATCAACCTGCCGGCCACGCCCGGCGCCAGCGGCTACGTGGCCCAGGTGGCCCGCGATGCAGCCCTGACGCAGGTACTGCGCAGCGGCCGCTTTGCCAACGGCCAGCTGCGCTGGGCCGCGCTCGACGATGGCAGCTACCACCTGGCCGTGCGCGCCGTGGACGAGGCCGGCATTGCCGGCCTGCCCGCCACGCGCCCCATCACCATCAAGACCCGGCCGGTGCCGCCGCTGTACCAGCAGCCTGCCCCCGGTGCCGTGCTGCCGCGCGTGACCGGCAGCCTGCGCTGCACCGAAGTGCCCGGGGCCCGCTGGTACCGCATCCAGGTGGCGGCCAGCGCGGATTTCGCCACCCCGCTGCTGGACGAGGGACGCCTGAACCCCTGCCAGCTGACGCTGGCCACACTGCCCCTGGGCAACTACTTCTGGCGCGCGGCCACGGTCGCGGAGCTCGCGGGCGGTGCGCTGGACCAGGGGCCGTTCGCACCCGCGCAGCCCTTCACCGTGGCGCAGCAGCCCGCCGCGCTCGACCTGTCGTCCATGCAGGCGACGGATGGCGACACCATCGTGCGCCTGCACTGGCCGGCCCAGGCCGGCCAGCGTTTCCGCGTGCAGCTGGCGCCGGACCTGGAGTTCAGCAAGGTCCTGCAGGACACCCAGCTCGACGAACCGCGCTGGACCTCCGCGGCCGACCTGCCTGCGGGCACCTACTTCGTGCGCATCCAGGTGCTCGACCCCTCGGGCCTGCAAAGCGAGTTCTCACCGCCGCGCAGCATCCGTGTAGGCACGGGGCTGAACACGAGCTCCGGGCTGCCCCTGTCCACCATGGGCGGTGAGCCCGTGCGCCGTCCCTGAGCCCCTTGCGGTCGATGCCCACGCAGCACTCCCGCACGCGCAACCAGCAGCGGCGGGTCGAATGGGCCGCCATCGCGCTCACGCTGCTGGCCCTGGTGGCATGGCTGAGTGCACCGAGCGCACTGCCGCGCACCAACCACCTGGTGCAGGACACCGGCTTGCGCCTGGTGTCGCGCCCGCCGCAGCCCGGCATCGCCGTGATCGCGGTGGACGACCGCAGCATCGGCGTGATCGGCCGCTGGCCCTGGCGGCGCGCCCTGCATGCCCAGCTGATCCAGAACGTGTCGCATCAGGCACCGCTGGTGATCGGCATGGACGTGCTGTTCAACGAAGAAGACCTCGACTACCCCGAGGACGATCTGCTGCTGACCGATGCCGTCGCCAGGAGTGGCCGGGTGGTGCTGCCGGTGATGCAGCGCCAGGGCCCGTACGAACCGGGCGATGGTGCCGACCGGCCGATGCCCGCGCTGGAGCAGGCCGCCGCCCGGCTCGGGCATGTGCACGTGGCCACGGACGAGGACGGCGTGGTGCGCAGCCTGTATGCGCGCGAGGGGCCGGCCAGCGCACCCTGGCAGCACTTCAGCATCGCCATGCGCTGCGTGGCCACGCCAT
This sequence comes from Acidovorax sp. CF316, assembly GCF_000276605.1. Classification (GTDB taxonomy): domain Bacteria; phylum Pseudomonadota; class Gammaproteobacteria; order Burkholderiales; family Burkholderiaceae_C; genus Acidovorax. The sequence continues at coordinate 16,321 of NZ_AKJX01000143.1, forward strand.
CCCTCGGTGGCTGCCCGCCGGCGCGCTGGAGCGACCCCCCTGCCGACGGCGCCCGCTGGGAACGTGCGGGCCGCCGCCTGATCCCCTACGCGGGCGGGCCGGGGCACTTCACCACCTACTCCTACATCGACGTGCTGCGCGGTGAGGTGCCAGCCGATGCCTTCCGCGGCAAGTACGTGCTCGTGGGCTCGATCGCCGCCGGGCTGGGCGACATGTTCGCCACCCCGGTGGGCCAGGAGTCGCGCCTGATGCCGGGCGTGGAAGTCATCGCCCAGGTGCTCGACGCCGACCTCGCGGGGGTGCACATCCACAGCGCGCCGCCGGCGCTGAACATGGCCTTCAACCTGCTGCCGGTGGTGCTGGCGCTGCTGGCGCTGCTGCTGCTCGGCCCCTTCGCCGCCCTGCTCACCAGCATTGCACTGGGCGCGCTGGCCCTGGCCCTGGCCGTGCTGCTGCCCGCCTGGAGCGGCCTGCAATTCGCGCCCGCTGCGGCCCTCATCGGGCTGGTGCTGGCCTACCCGCTGTGGAGCTGGCGGCGCCTGAGTGCCGCGGCCCAGTTCCTCCGGCTGCAGATGGAGAACCTGCAGCGCCAGGGCCTGGTGATCCCGCTGCGCGGCCCGGCGGCCAGCACCGGAGACTTCCTGGAGCGGCGCATCAACGCGGTGGAATATGCCTCGCGCCAGCTGCGCGACATGCACCACTTCGTGAGCGAGAGCCTGCAGCAGCTGCCCTCGCCCACCATGGTCTGCGACACCGAGGGCCGCATCCTGCTGGCCAACACGGCCGCGCGGCGGCACCTGCTGGGCGTGGCCGAGGTCGAGGGCGACCCGATGGTCTGGCCCCTGCAGGGCCGCCAGATCGCCGATGTGCTCGGCGACCTGATCGACATCGCCACCGAGCAGCCGCTGGTGACCCCGGAGCGGCTGGGCAGCC
>NZ_AKJX01000144.1 GCF_000276605.1 Acidovorax sp. CF316
CCCGCCGCAACGGCGGCGGGTTGCGCCGCCTGCGTGGTGCGCAGGATGTCGAGGAAGGTCTCGATGAAATCGGCCTCCTCGAAGGTCGTTTTCTGCAGGTAGTCCCAGGCGTCCAGCGCCTTCATGATGCTGCGGTAGATGGCCGCCGGCATGGCCGAGACCACCAGCACCGGCGTGCCGTGGCGCAGCTTGTTGATGGCGTTGATCAGCGCCACGCCGGCATGGCGCTCGCGGCCGAGCTCGATGTCCAGCACCACCGCGTCGTAGTGCTCGCGCGCCAGGGCCGCCTCGGCCTCGTCGCGGGTGAACCACTGGTCGATCACGATGCCGCTGCGCGCACTGCGGATCCAGCCGGCCAGCTGGTTGCTGGTGGGCAGGTCGTCTTCGATCACGGCGATGCGGGTCATGGAGGGCTCGGGCTGAAAGTGGTCCTGCGCGGATTATCCCGGCCCCCTGCCGGCAGCGGTGTGAGTTTTTCTTCCGCGGCCGGAACGTTTGCACGGCCGGCGTGAACGCTTTGGTGGGGGCGCCGCATTGTTGCTTCCGGGGGGAATGCGAAGAATTGGACACCAATGCAGCACAGGAATCCGGCGCTGCAGAACAGCCACCCACCGAACCGAACTGAAGAGGGAAACACCATGAAAGCCACCTGGAACCGTATCGTCCGCGCCCTGCGCCGCACCCCTGCCTCCGCCCCTGCCGTGGAGCCCACCCTGGACGGCGTGCAGGACGACACCGCCGCGATCGCTCCCCTGGCTGCCTCCCGCCCCCTGGCCCTGCCATCGCCCCGGGCCATCGGCTGGCTCGTCGCCGGTACGGCGGTGGTGGCTGCCGGTGCCATGGTCTACAGGAATCCCCCGGTGCAGCACCTGGACCAGGGCGAACTCGGTGTGCGCGTGAACCAGGTCACCGGCTCGGTCAACCAGTGGCGCGACGGCAGCGTCTGGGTGCTGCCTGGCCTGCACAGCGTGCGCGTGTTCTCCCTGCGCGACCAGACCTACCGCCCCGAGCAGATGCGCCAGGCCAATGGCGGCGCACCGCTGCAGTCGGTCGAAGGCCTGTCCTTCGGCCTGGACCTGGGCGTGCGGTATGCGCTCGACCCCGCCAGCGTGGCCTCGCGTTCGGGCAGCCTGCCCGACAACATCGGTGCCGAGATCGTCGAGCCCGCCGTGCAGGGCCTGATCTACAAGGTGTTTGCCCGCTACACGGTGCGCGAGATCTTCTCGACCAAGCGCGCCGAGATCCAGCAGATCATCGAAACCGAGCTGCGCACCCGCCTGGCCGCCGACGGCGTGCTGCTGCGCCACGTGCAGATCGGCAAGGTGGACCTGCCCGCCGAATACCGCCGCGGCATGGACAGCCTGCTGGCCGAGGAACTGGCCTCCGAGAAGATGCGCTACACGCTGGAACTCAAGGACAAGCGCGTGAAGGAAACCGAGCTCGACGCCAGTGCCGACAAGGTGCGTCGCGAGGTGGCCGCCGAGGCCGCCGCGCGCGAGCAGGTGATCGCCGCCCGCGCCCAGGAAGAAGCCATGAAGCATGTGCTGCCCTTCAAGCAGCGCCAGATCGAGCAGCGCCAGCTCGAAGCCGAAGCCGAGAAGGTCTCGCGCATCAAGGCGGCCGAGGGCAGCGCCCAGGCGCGCCGCATCGAAGCCAACGGCGAAGCCGATGCGCGCCAGAAGTTGGCCGAGGCCGAGGCCTACCGCATGGACCGCATCGGCAAGGTCAACGCCGAGCAGATGGCGCGCGAGGGTGCCCTGGTCACGCGCCACCCGCTGCTGATCCAGAAGACGCTGGCCGACAAGCTCTCGGACAAGATCCAGGTCATCATCGCGCCCCCGCCGACCAATGGCGACTTCATTGGTGCCGCGCTGCTGGGCGGCAACCGCAATGCCCAGGCCGTGGCCGCACAAGCCAATGCCGACGACGCAGCCGCCGCCCAAGCCACGGAGCAATGAGCATGAACCGCACCACCCTCACCCTTGTCGCGGCCATTGCCTGTGCCGCCACCATGGTGGCCACCGCCGCCGTGCCCCCTGCGCCCCCAAGTGCCCTGGGCAGCGCCATCGTCGTGCAGGACCAGGCCGTGCTGCGCGCCGCACCGCGCGAATCGGCGCAGCAGCAGTCCGCGCTGTGGCAGGGCGAAGTGCTCGAAGTGCGCGGCGAGCGCCTCGATTACCTGCAGGTCTGGGACCACAAGCGCGAGCGCGGCGGCTTCATCCGCGCCAGTGAAGTGCGCCGTGTGGCGCTCGATGAAGCCGAAGGCCCGGCGCTGCTTTCGGTGCTGCGCTTCGTGCGCGACACCCCGGGTGCCGAAGCCCTGGGCATCGGCATCACCGCCGCCTACCTGCAGGCGGCCCCCGCCAGCGTGCTGGCCGGCGTGCAGGGCGCCCAGGCCTTCGACGCACTCGGCACGCTGGCCGACCGGCTGGCGCGCCGCGCCTCGGTCGCTGCGCCCGGCAAGGCCTCGGGCGCCACGCTGTCGGCGCACCTGGATGTCGCCAACGGCTACGGCGTGCGCTTCACGACCTACGAGGTCGAAGGCCGCATGCAGGTCTGCTACGACGGCGAGGCTTTCCGCCGCGTGCTGGCCATGCCCGTGGCCGATGCCGAGCAGCGCGCCCGCGCCGCCCTGGCCCTCACCCGCCCCGAGTGCGTGAACCCCGACCTGCCGCCGCACGAGCGGGCCCGTGTGCAGGCGTGGCAGTCCGAGGTGCTCGAACGCGTGGACGTGGCCGGCCTGCCCTCCTATGTGCGCAACCGCATCCAGATGCGCCGCGCCAGTGTGTGGAGTGCCCTGGCTTTCCAGCAGGCGCGCAAGGATGCCGCCGGTCCCGCAACGGCCGCCGCCGCATCGCGCGCCCTGGCCGAATTCGCCGGTGTCGCGAAGAACGACCTGCCCGACGAAGACCAGCCTGCGTACAACGATGCCGCCATGCGCGTGAGCGCCGTGCGCTGGGCCCTGGTCCCCACCAGCCTGCCCTCGGCCCAGGGCAACCGCCCGGGCATCGTGACCGAGCCCGGTGCGGCCGGCGAGACCTGCGTGCTGCTGGTGGATGCCCAGAAGGGTGTGAAGGCCCCGCTGGTGCGCCGCTGCACCTACGGCGTGGTCTGGGCCGCTTCGGCCAGCGTGAACCGCGAGGGCACGGCCGTGGCACTGGCGGTGCAGCCCCTGGAAGGCTGGCGCGAGCTGTGGGTGATGCGCAAGACGGCCGAGGGCTGGCTGGTCGACGTGCTGCCCCCGGCCGCCACCGCGCCCGAGACCGGCGTGGCCGAGTGGGCCGGCTGGGTGCCTGGCGGCCAGCAGATGCTGGTGGCGCGCGAGGCCCGCGGCCAGGGCCGCTACCGCCGCAGCTTCGAAATCGTGCGCCTGGAAGGCCTGGCCACCGAGCGTGTGACGGGTGATGTGGCCGCACTGCCCCTGTTCCAGCGCTGGCAGGATCCGGCGTGGAAGCGCCAGACCTTGAGCTTGAGGTGAGCGGGCCGCTTAAAATCCAGGCAGGCCGGGCACCACGCCCGGCTTTTTTCATCTGCCTTTCCGAGGAGCCCTTCGCATGTCTGCACCGTCCCCCTTGTCCGCCCTGTTGTCCCGCGTGGATGCCGCCATCGTGGACCTGGACGGCACCATGGTGGACACCCTCGGGGACTTTGCCGAGGCGCTCAACCGCATGCTGCGCGAGCTGGCCCTGCCGGCCATTGGTGCCCAGCACATCGAGCACATGGTGGGCAAGGGATCGGAGCATCTGCTGCGCTCAGTGCTGGCCCACGTGCTGGCATCGAAGGGCCAGGCTGTCGACGCGGCGCAGGTCGAGTCGCTGTACCCCGCGGCTTGGGCCAGCTACCAGAAGCACTACCTGGCCATCAACGGCCAGTACGCGCAGGTCTACCCCGGTGTGGTGGCGGGCCTGCAGGCGCTGCAGGCCGCGGGCTTGCGCCTGGCCTGCCTGACCAACAAGCCCACCGACTTTGCCGTGCCCCTGCTCCAGGCCAAGGGGCTCGATGGCTATTTTTCACAGGTCTTCGGTGGCGACAGCTTTGCGCGCAAGAAGCCCGATCCGCTGCCCCTGCTCAAGACCTGCGAGGCCCTGGGTACGGCACCCGCGCGCACGCTGATGCTGGGCGATTCGAGCAATGACGCGCAGGCCGCGCGCGCCGCCGGCTGCCCGGTGGTGCTGGTGACCTATGGCTACAACCACGGCCAGCCCGTACGGGCCGTGGATGCCGATGGCTTTGTGGACGCGCTAGCGGAGTTCGCTGCCGCCGCCTGAGCATGGCTCAGGCCGCGATGCGGCGCTGACCGTTCGCCGGCAGCAGGCGCGAGGCATTGCTGGCAGCGCGGGGCGCAGCAAGCGGCACAGCCTGCGCCCCATTGGCGTTGCCGGCGCCGAGGCGGAAAACGGCCACCGCATCCACCAGCTGCCCGGCCTGGGTCTTCAGGCTGTCGGCCGCCGCAGCGCTCTGCTCCACCAGTGCGGCGTTCTGCTGCGTGGCCCGGTCCATCTGCATGATGGCTTCGCCCACCTGGCCCACGCCCGAGCTCTGCTCGCTGCTGGCGGCGCTGATCTCGCCCATGATGTCGGTCACGCGGCGGATCGATGCCACGACCTCGTTCATGGTGGCACCGGCCCTGTCCACCAGGGCGCTGCCGCGCTCCACGCGTTCCACGCTGGTGCCGATCAGGCCCTTGATCTCCTTGGCGGCCTCGGCGCTGCGCTGGGCCAGATTGCGCACCTCGCTGGCCACCACGGCAAAGCCCCGGCCCTGCTCGCCGGCGCGGGCGGCTTCCACGGCCGCATTGAGTGCCAGGATATTGGTCTGGAAGGCGATGCCGTCGATCACGCTGATGATGTCGGCGATCTTCCTGCTGCTGTCGTTGATGCCCTTCATGGTGTCCACCACCTCGGCCACGACCTGGCCACCCTGGATGGCGACGGTCGATGCGCTCATCGCCAGCTGGTTCGCCTGGCGCGCGTTGTCGGCGTTCTGGCGCACGGTGGAGCCCAGTTCCTCCATCGAGGCGGCGGTCTCTTCGAGCGCGCTGGCCTGCTGCTCGGTGCGCGCCGACAGGTCGTTGTTGCCCGAGGCGATCTCGGCGCTGGCCGTGGCCACGCCCTCGGCGCTGTGGCGCACGTTGCCGACGATGGTGGCCAGGCGCGATTGCATGGCGGCCAGGGCCTGCAACAGCTGGCCGGTCTCGTCGTTGTGCGTGGTGGCGATGGGGTGGGTCAGGTCGCCATCGGCAATGCTTTCGGCGGCCTGCCGGCCCAGTTGCACCGGCCGCACGATGGAGCGCGTGACGGTGAAGGCCAGCAGAGCGCCCAGCGCCACGGCGATCAAGGTGCCCACGCCCAGCAGCACCTGGCTGGCCCGGGCCAGTGCCGCCGTGTCGCTTTGGCTCGCAGCCAGCTGCGTGGCCATGGCCGTGCGCAGGTCATCGAGGGATTTGAGGTACCGGTCCGCCAGGGGGCGCAGGTCCTTGTCCACCAGCGTGGGCACATTCGGCTCGCCACCGCGGTGCAGCTCGCGGATCTCGGCGAGCTTGTCGCCATAGGCCTTGCTGGCCGTGGCGATGGTGGCCAGTTGGGCGCGGTTCTTCTCGCCCTGCACCAGGCCTTCGATGCGCTTGACCTTGGCCTCGATGCCCTGGGCCGTGGCCTGCGTGTCGGCGGTGAGCTTTTCCATGTAGTCGCGGTCGATGGCCTTGAGGAAGGCCTCGGTGCGCACCCAGTTCAGCCGGATGTCGGCAGCCCAGTTCTCCACCAGGGTCTGCTGCTCGATCTCCTGCGTGGCCACGCGTTCGCTCGCGCTGTTCAGGCTGGCGATGCGCCACATGCCGGTGGCTGCAATGAGCGCCGTGATGAGCAGGATGGCGCCAAAGGACAGGCCCAGGCGCAGGCCGACGGAAAGGTTGCTTGGTTTCATGGTGTGCTCAGGCGCGCGAACGGTGGTGCAAGGTCAAAGGGCGAGGGGTTGCGGGCGGATCGCTGCTGGGCGCGGGTGGCGCAAAGAAGGCCCGGCCGCAGCGTGCTGCGGATGGCGGCACGTGCACGCGGCCGGGGCTTGGAACAGGTCTTGGAAGGTTACGCCTGCGGTTTGCAGGCGCGGTGTCTGCCGGGTGACACAAGCGGGTAGGTGCTTTCCCGGGAGGGGTTGCGCGATGGGGCTCAGCCGGGCTGCTTGCCCAGGAGCGCGTCCTTGAGCTTCCAGTCGGCCGGCGCATTGCCCAGCCAGATGCCTAGCAGGGCGTTGAAGAATTCGGGCTCCTTGAAGGGTTCGCCCTGGGGCTTGCCCTTGACGGTGATCACGGTGCCGGTGCCGGGAATCCAGTCGACCTGGAACTGGTCGCCCGCCATGAGCTTCTTGTGGTCCGAGAAGATCTGGCTCATGCGCATCACGCCGGGGATCAGCTTGGAGAAGGCCGCGCGGTCCATGTTGTCCTCCATGCCCCGCGAGAACAGCTTGCCCAGTTCGGTCGAGTCGATCTCGCGCAGCATGGTGATGCTCATGCGCTTGGGGCCCTTCTGGCTCGCCACTTCCTGCGGCGTGCCGGCCTTCTTCTCCAGGTACAGCCCGGCGGTATAGACCTTGAACACTGCCTTGTAGCGCACGCCCGCACCATTGAGCTGCAAGGTGCTGTCGGCCACCTGGGTGGTCTCCTCGTACTTCACGTTGGACACCGTGATGGGCTGGGCCAGGGCGGTTCCGGCCAGAAGGCATGCGGCGGCGAGTGCAGCGCATCGCACCAGGTTTCTCATGCTTGTCTCCTCAAAATAGAACGCTCGTTCGTTTCTAATTGTTGCAAGGCCGCGGTGCGGGCGCAACAGGGTTTTCGAGTGGTCCTTCATGGTGATTGCATGGCAAAAAACCGAAAGCTCCAAGACCTTTGCTACACTTTGGCCCATGTTCATTCACCACGTGTTCATCACAGGTTGCAGCGACCGGGGAGCCTGGCCCTGGCGTCAGCCTGTCCGCCTGAACGCCTGATGGCACCTGGGCAGTCCGCCCCAGCGTGCACCCGTGGCCCTTGTCAGGGCCGATTGAATGAACCGCAGCGCCCCCAATGCCCATTGGCGGGGATACGCGCTGTGACAGCTGGGAGCTCTCCCCGTGATCACTGAACTTGAATTCAAAAGCCTGGCCAGCGAAGGCTACAACCGCATTCCGCTCATGGCAGAGGCCTTTGCGGACCTGGAAACCCCGCTCTCGCTCTACCTGAAGCTGGCGCGCGCCAAGGAGGGCGGCAAGCACAGCTTCCTGCTCGAATCCGTGGTGGGCGGCGAGCGCTTCGGGCGCTACAGCTTCATCGGCCTGCCCGCGCGCACCCTGCTGCGTGCCAGCGGCTTTGGCGCCGCGGCGCGCACCGAGGTCGTCACCGATGGCCAGGTGGTCGAGACCGCCGAGGGCAACCCGCTCGACTTCGTCGCGGCCTACCAGAAGCGCTTCAAGGTCGCGCTGCGTCCCGGCCTGCCGCGCTTCTGTGGCGGCCTGGCCGGCTACTTTGGCTACGACGCCGTGCGCTACATCGAGAAGAAGCTCGAAAACTCCTGCCCGCCCGACACCCTGGGCTGCCCCGACATCCTGCTGCTGCAGTGCGAGGAGCTGGCGGTCATCGACAACCTCTCGGGCAAGCTCTACCTCATCGTCTACGCCGACCCCGCGACGCCCGAGGCCTATGCCAAGGCCAAGAAGCGCCTGCGCGAGCTCAAGGAGCAGCTCAAATACTCGGTGAGCGCCCCCGTGGTCAAGCCCACCGAGAGCCACCCGGCCCAGCGCGACTTCGCCAAGGCCGACTACCTGGCCGCCGTGGACCGGGCCAAGGAGCTGATCGCGGCCGGCGACTTCATGCAGGTGCAGGTGGGCCAGCGCATCCACAAGCGCTACACCGAAAGCCCGCTGTCGCTGTACCGCGCGCTGCGCTCGCTCAACCCCTCGCCGTACATGTATTTCTACGACTTCGGCGACTTCCACGTGGTGGGCGCCAGCCCCGAGATCCTGGTGCGCCAGGAGAGCACGCCGGACGGGCAGAAGATCACCATCCGCCCGCTGGCCGGCACCCGCCCGCGCGGTGCCACGCCCGAGAAGGACAAGGCCGCCGAGGTCGAACTCATCAACGACCCCAAGGAGCGCGCCGAGCACGTGATGCTGATCGACCTGGCGCGCAACGACATCGGCCGCATCGCCAAGACCGGCACCGTGAAGGTGACCGAGGCCTTCGCGGTGGAGCGCTACAGCCACGTGATGCACATCGTGAGCAACGTCGAAGGCATCCTGAACGACGGCATGACCGCCATCGACGTGCTCAAGGCCACCTTCCCGGCGGGCACGCTCACCGGCGCCCCCAAGGTGCATGCCATGGAGCTCATCGACCAGCTCGAACCCACCAAGCGCGGCCTGTACGGCGGCGCCTGCGGCTACCTGAGTTATGCGGGCGACATGGACGTGGCCATCGCCATTCGCACCGGCATCGTCAAGAACGGCACGCTCTACGTGCAGGCCGCGGCCGGCGTGGTGGCCGACTCGGTGCCCGAGCTCGAATGGAAGGAGACCGAGCACAAGGCCCGCGCGCTGCTGCGCGCCGCCGAGCTGGTCGAGGAGGGCCTGGAATGAGCCGTTCCATCGAGCAGGTGCAGCACTGCACCACCATGGCCGAGGTGCGCCGCCAGATCGACGCGCTCGACGACATCCTCGTGCCGCTGCTGGTGCAGCGCACGGGCTACATGACGCAGGCCGCGCGCATCAAGCAGGCCGACCACCAGGTGCGCGACGAGGCCCGCATACAGGCCATCGTGGACCGGGTGCGCGAGCGCGCCCTGGCCCAGGGCGGCCAGCCCGACGTCATGGAAACCATCTACCGCGGCATCATGGAAGCCTCCATTGCCCACGAACACCGCGAGTTCGCGCGCCTGCGCGCCGGGCACGCCAGCGAAGCGGGCGCACAGACCGCAGGGAGCGCAGCATGAAACTCTTGATGGTCGATAACTACGACAGCTTCACCTACAACATCGTGCAGTACTTCGGCGAGCTCGGTGCCGAGGTCGAGGTGCACCGCAACGACGAGATCACGGTCGACGAGATCGCGGCGCGCCTGGCCGCAGGCCAGCTCGACCGGCTGGTGATCTCGCCCGGACCCTGCTCGCCGGCCGAGGCCGGCATCTCGGTGGCCGCGATCCAGCACTTCGCGGGCCAGTTGCCCATCCTGGGCGTGTGCCTGGGCCACCAGGCCATCGGCGCGGCCTTCGGCGGCACCATCGTGCGTGCGCAGCAGCTCATGCACGGCAAGACCAGCGTCATCACCACCACACAGCAGGGTGTGTTCGCGGGCCTGCCCGCGCAGTTCACGGTCAACCGCTACCACTCGCTGTCCATCGAGCGCGCCAGCTGCCCCGAGGTGCTGGCCGTGACCGCCTGGACCGATGACGGCGAAATCATGGGCGTGCGCCACAAGACGCTGGACATCGAGGGCGTGCAGTTCCACCCCGAGAGCATCCTCACCGAACACGGCCACGCCATGCTCAGGAACTTCCTGGAGCCCCGGCCATGATCATCGAGACGCACCAACTGCTGATGTTCATCGCCGCCGGCTGGCTGCTCAACCTGACGCCGGGCCCTGACGTGCTCTATATCGTCTCGAACGCGCTGCGCTCGGGCGCGCGCGCGGGCATCGTGGCGGGCCTGGGTATCACGGCCGGCTGCTTCGTGCACATCTTCGCGGCCGCCGTGGGCGTGGGCGCGCTGCTGGCCGCATCGGCCACGGCCTTCACCGTGCTCAAGTGGGTGGGCGCGGCCTACCTGCTGTGGATGGGTGTGCGCATGCTGTTCGCCAAGGCCTCGGGCGACGGTGGCAGCGGTGCCGCCATCGCCGCGGCACAGGCCGCGCCCGCTGCGGCCGTGTCGCTGCGCAGCGTGTTCCTGGGCGGCTTCTGGACCAACGTGCTCAACCCCAAGGTGGCCATCTTCTTCCTGGCCTTCGTGCCGCAGTTCATCGCGCCGGGCACGGACAGCAAGGCGCTGGCCTTCGTGCTGCTCGGGGTGCTGTTCAACCTCAACGCCATTCCCGTCAACGTCGGCTGGGCCCTGGCCGCCGGCTGGATGGCGCGCCGCGTGGGCGCCGTGCAGCGCGGCATGCACTGGCTCGACCGTATCGCCGGGGCGATGTTCATCGGCTTCGGCCTCAAGCTGGCCTTCTCGGACCGGCCTGCTCCCTAAGAATCACCAGGAGACGGAGACACCATGTCCATCACCCCCCAGGAAGCGCTGCAGCGCACCATCGAACACCGCGAAATCTTCCACGACGAGATGCTGCACCTGATGCGCATGGTCATGAGCGGCGAGCTCTCGCCCGTCATGACCGCGGCCATCATCACCGGCCTGCGCGTGAAGAAGGAAACCATCGGCGAGATCACGGCCGCCGCGCAGGTCATGCGCGAGTTTTCCACCAAGGTCCACGTGCCCGACAGCACGCACCTGGTGGACATCGTGGGCACCGGCGGCGACGGGGCCAACACCTTCAACATCTCCACCTGCTCGATGTTCGTGGCCGCCGCCGCGGGCGCCAAGGTCAGCAAGCACGGTGGCCGTGGCGTGTCGAGCAAGAGCGGCAGCGCCGACGTGATGGAGGCCCTGGGCATCCACATCAACCTCACTCCCGAAGCGATTGCCCAATGCATCGCCGAGGTGGGCATCGGCTTCATGTTCGCGCCCAACCACCACCCGGCCATGAAGAACGTGGCGCCCGTGCGCCGCGAACTCGGCGTGCGCACCATCTTCAACATCCTGGGCCCGCTGACCAACCCGGCCGGCGCGCCCAACATCCTCATGGGCGTGTTCCACCCCGACCTGGTCGGTATCCAGGTGCGTGCCCTGCAGCGCCTGGGCGCCGAGCATGCGCTCGTGGTGTATGGCCGCGACGGCATGGACGAAGTGAGCCTGGGGGCTGCCACCCTGGTGGGTGAGTTGAAGAACGGCCAGATCACCGAGTACGAGGTGCATCCCGAGGACTTTGGCCTGTCCATGGCCAGCAACCGCGCGCTCAAGGTGGAAACCCCCGAGCAGTCGCGCGAGATGCTGATCGGCGTGCTCAAGGGCGAGCCCGGCGCCGCGCAGGACATCGTCTGCCTGAACGCGGGCGCCGCGCTGTACGCCGCCAACGTGGCCAGTTCCATTGCCGACGGCCTGCACAAGGCGCGTGCCGCGATCGCCTCGGGTGCTGCGCTGGCGCGCCTGGAGCAACTGGTGGCGCGCACGCACGCGCTGGCCGTGCCCGCCTGACCGCACGCACCGCCGGGCACCTGTCCGGCGGTTTTTTCCTTTCGCTTTTAGCATTGCCCACCATGTCCGACATCCTCAACAAGATCGTTGCCGTCAAGCACGAAGAAGTGGCAGGCGCCGCCAAACACAC